>JASEEV010000010.1 GCA_030019435.1 Methanocellales archaeon
CGTCAAAGGGAAAGTGTAGTTTTTGCAATGCTGCCTTTAGTAAGGCGGCAATGAGTAAACACCTGAAGTCATGTAAGCAAAGAAAAGCTATGTCGGAGATATCATCAGCGAAGCAGAAGTTGCAGAAAACAAAGAGCTTCCATCTTGTGGTTGAGGGACGCGACTTACCTGGGTATTGGATGTATCTTTCCATACCAGTTAATACAACGCTTGAAGACTTGGACGACTTCCTCAGAGATATCTGGTTGGAATGCTGTGGTCACCTAAGTGCGTTCACAATCGAAGGGACAAGATACTACATAAGCCCAATGAGAGAATATGACGAAAGAGGCATGAAGGTTGCGCTGGGTGATGTACTCGGCCCCGGAATGAAGTTTTATCATGAGTACGACTTTGGCACTACTACGGAGCTTACCCTGAGAGTTGTATCAGAACTGGAAGGTGAAGCTAAGAGTGAGTCCATTCAGCTTCTGGCTAGGAATGATCCTCCCTCGATAGCCTGTGAGTCGTGTGGAAAAATTGCTACACAAGTGTGCACTGAATGTATCTTCTCGGGCAAAGGATGGCTTTGTGATGAGTGCGCTCTGGAGCATGAGTGTGGCGAAGAGATGCTCTTGCCTGTGGTTAATTCTCCACGAGTCGGAATGTGTGGATATACAGGATAGGAACATGATGCATGCCAAACGTCAGATAACACGGTGTATGCGGTTCGCTATCGCTCACCCAAGTTGCTCCACAACTTCGCATACACCGATACCGTTACACCATCAATAAGTTAACAGAGTCGTTATCATTCAACGGAGGCAAAACATTAAAACGATTGCCGACCTCTTTTACGTAGATGCAAATGGACAAATTCTCGTTGGTAACCAGAAACGTGGAAGAGATCGTGACGTTGGATGAGCTGAGGGCGTTGCTCGCTTCCAAGAAACGTCCAACTGCATATGTGGGATATGAGCCCTCTGGGAAAATACATATGGGACATGTTCTCACGGTCAACAAACTACTCGATCTGCAAAATGCTGGATTTGAAGTCATCGTTCTTCTGGCGGATATTCATGCGTACTTGAACGAGAAAGGGGAGTTGGAGGAGATCCGGGAAATGGCAAAGGGGAATAAAGAGGTATTCGAGGCGCTTGGGCTCGATCCAAATAAGACGACGTTTGTGCTTGGTGGCTCAGATAAATATGGTCTCTCTGATAAAGACGGCTTTCAAATGACTCCTGAGCATCAGATGTTGAGCCATAGGCTGATGAGTCATATAACTGAAAAAAGAGCTATACGGAGCATGAAACTGATAGCCAGGGACCCTGAGAACATGAAAGCCTCTCATGTGATCTACCCCATCTTACAAGTGGCAGATATGATCGAGCTTGATATAGATGTTGCAGTGGGTGGCATGGATCAGCGTAAGATTCATATGCTCGCTAGGGATGGACTGCCTAAGCTTGGACTCAGAGCACCGATATGCATACATACGCCGATTTTAATTGGACTGGATGGAGCAAAGATGAGTTCCTCAAAGGAAAATTACATTTCAGTGGACGACTCACCTGAGCAAGTCAAACAAAAGATCAGCGATGCTTTTTGTCCAAAGCAAGTAAAGGACAACCCTGTAGTTCACTTGTTCAAATACCATATCTTTCCTCGATTCTCTGAGGTCATGGTCAAGCGTCCAGATAAGTTTGGAGGAGACCTGCATTATGTATGCTATGAGGATCTGGAGAAGGATTTCATTTCCGGCATATTGCATCCATTGGACCTGAAGAATGCTGCAATAGGATACATAAACGAGATCTTAGATCCAGTACGAGAGGTGTTAATCTGAATCAAGAAGAGGAAATCACACGTGTGCGCATTCCTCAGGGTAGAGAAATACTAGGGATCGTGGAGGGCATGCTTGGTGCCAATCGGCTGAGCGTCAGGTGTATGGACGGAAAGACCAGGATGGGGAGAATACCAGGCAGGCTGAAAAAGCGGATCTGGATATGCAGGGGAGATGTCGTAATCGTCGTGCCTTGGGAATTCCAAGACGATAAATCAGATGTGGTTTGGAGATACACCTCTCCACAAGTGGATTGGTTGGAGCGCAAAGGCTACTTGCAAGGTAAAGCATGAAGAGGATTCAGCGAATCGACGAAGAGATGGGACGATTACGAGTAAGGGTAAAGGACACAGAGGATCTAAAGGTATGGGGCGATGTATTCGACGTCCCCACACTGAAAGCCCTCTATCAGCTTGCCAACAAGGGCATCATCAAAGCCATGGGTGGAGTCGTTAGTACGGGAAAAGAGGCGAACGTGTTTCATGCCATTGGCAAAGAGGGCGAGCTCGCCATCAAGATATACAAGATCGCCACTAGTGACTTCAAGGTGATGCAGGAATATTTGATAGGCGATCCCAGGTTCAAAAATATAAAACATAGCAAAAAAGACATTGTGCTCGCTTGGGCTCGAAAAGAATTGCGAAATCTGAGTAGGGCATATGACGCTGGAGTTAGGGTTCCGAAACCGATAGTAGTAGAGAGGAACATCTTGGTGATGGAGTTCATCGGGAAGGATGGAGTTCCAGCCCCTCTGCTAAAGGATATCGCATATGAAATCGAGGATCCAGCTGAGCTGCTTGCCCAGATCGTGGATTATATGAAAGCTCTTTACAACAAAGCAAAGTTGGTCCATGCTGATCTGAGCGAGTTCAACATCTTGTATGATGGTGTGCCGGTGTTCATCGATATGGGGCCGTCCGTCACGAGGGATCATCCTAATGCTGAGGCATTTCTTCTTAGGGACGTGAAGAACGTCGTTAGATTTTTCAGAAAGTTGGGCGTAGAATGTTCCGAGGAGGAGGTCATTGCGAGGATCAGGTGAACTCGATGTATGTCAAAGTTCCACTAGATAGGGTCGGTGTGATAATCGGTGCTAACGGAAGCACCAAAAGGAAGATTGAACAGCTCGGCGTCGCTCTTAACATCGATGGTGAAAGTGGGAGCATCCAAATCAACGCCTCCGATCCCCTGAGAGAGATGACCACAAGTGAGGTGATCCGAGCAATCGGAAGAGGTTTCAGCCCTGAAAAGGCACTTTTGTTATTCGAGGATGAAATGCTCATGTTGGATATAATGGATTTATCCAAGATATTTACGACGAAAAAGGATGTCATACGGGTGAAGGGACGGATCATCGGGAGAGAAGGAAAAACTAGGGAGCTGATGGAGAGCTTAACGGGCGCAAAGATCTCGGTCTATGGGAAAACGGTTGGCATAATCGGCACTCCAGATCAAATTCAGACCGTACGCAAAGCAGTCGAAATGTTGATCAAGGGAGCGCCGCATGCATCCGTATATAGTTATCTGGAGAAGCAGAGACGAGAGATGAAGCTCAGAGGCGTTCTTGGTTAGATGATGAGAAGCGTGCCGTTCTACGGCATCTTTAAGTAGCCAACGAACAACTTGTTCTGTGGTGGTAGGATGGCTAGGGGACTCATAAACAAGCCAGATCTGAGGATGCTTGCACTGTTTGGCTTTGTACTGCTCCCGATATTTTATCTGTGTTATGTGGGAAAATTGGGACATCCTCTTGGGCTTTGCTCCCATACGCTGTTCATCATAATCACTGCGATGCTCCTCCTTCAGATTTTCGAGATCCCCCTATATCATACAAGGACAAAGAAACCAGATTACACGAGTCGTGAGGCTTTTCTACTAGGCGAAATCTATTCTGTATCATTGGAAGAGGAACTGAAGAGCGCAGGGCGCATCTATGACACGACTGTTACATTGAACATGGGTGGTTTTATCTTGCCATTGCTGTTTGCGTTGAGCCTTCTCCGCATAACACCCATGTTGGAGGCGATATTGATCATGTTGATCATGATCGTTGCCACACATTTCCTTTCTGAACCAAAAAGCGGAGTTGGCATAACAGTGCCCAACTATATTGGGTTGTTGACAGTCCCATTTGCATTAGCATTAGCACCACAAAGCATCGCATCTGTGATCCTCGTCTCGGGTGTTCTGGGAATACTGATCGGAATGATGACGTTGCTATATTCAATAAAGGAGTGTGGAAGCGCTTACGTCAATCTTGGTGGAACAGGCAGCTTCCAAGCCGTTTACATCACGGTCTTATTGTCGGTGTTGTTCTCGTTCTTCGCGTAAAACTATAGTTTTATATACCTATAAATCAATAGGTTTATGATAGACATGGCAACTACCATACAAGTTAGAGGCACGACCAAAGACGTGCTGGATGCCATAAAAAATGAAAAAAAACTTAGATCTTATGATGAGGTCATCCAAACTCTCATCAAAGAATCGAAGAAATTGCGCCAATCAGACTTTGGGAGCCTGCCAAAACTGAGGTCATTCGTGAGGGAAGAGATTGATCGTTTTGATTGACTCATGGGCGTGGATCGAGTACTTCAAGGGCTCCCCAAAGGGTAGAACGGTCCAAGAATATGTAGAAGGAGACGCCTTCGTGGTCATCAGCTCGATAAATCTAGCAGAGGTCTACGGATGGATTCTCAGATTTTATGATGAAAAAATCGCTGATGAAAAAGCAGACGAGATGAAAAAGCGCTCGTTTGTCTGTCCAGTTGATGCGGAAATAGCCATAGTTTCCGCTAAGCTAAAACGCGAAAGGAAATGGAGCCTAGGCGACTCGATAATATATGCCACGGCTAAAAAAGAAGGTGCAAGGGTATTGACTGGCGATCCACATTTCAAAGGATTAAAGGGGACTACATACATCGAATGATTTTAGGTGACGCAGAGATGATCATCGGAGTAATCACCAAGGGGAAACATGGGTTCCGTCTTATTGAGACCATCCGATCCAAGACGGGCATGTCCGTTGTATCAGCATCTCTACCATGTTTACCAGAGTTCATCGAGGATCCAAGTTCATTCTTAGAAGAGATTGATGAGGCTGTGTTTGATGTGGATCTGTTGATCACATACTCGCTCCATCCAGATTTGACGCCAGAGATCATCAGATTGGCTGAAAAGCATGGTGTTCAAGCGATCATCGTTCCTGGGGGCTATGCCAAAGCGGGTTCGAGAAGGAAACTGGAATCCAAGAAATACAATATCCGAGTCCGAGTAGAGGAAGTCTGCTGTGCAATAGAGCCTGGTGAGAGCAACGTCATCAACGAATTTGCCTCCAAGCTAGGACATCCTATGTATAGGATCACCACATCTGATGGCATCATCACCAAGGTAGATGTGATCAGGGGGACGCCATGTGGCGGCAGTTGGTTTGTTGCAGAAGAACTGGTTGGCACACCAGTTAGTGAGGCACCGACCAAGGCAGGTCTCTTGATCCAGTATTATCCATGTTGGGGAAAGATTCATGTGGCAGCAGAGATTCAGAAAAAGGCAGTCATCGATGCTTTGGAGACATCAAGTTAACGATCTCCAACACCTCATTCATGTCCGTTATGGTAAACATGGGCTTGATTCCATCTCTAGGGGGACGGCACCTTCTGTTATACCATATCGAGCCAATTCCTGCTTTGTGCGCTCCTACTACATCGATGTGAAGATTATCACCTACGTGTAGAGAATCACATGCTTGGGCTCCCAATTCCTCCAGTGCGATCTGAAATATCCTGGGGTCTGGTTTGTACATCCCGACCTCCTCAGAGGTGATCACTGCGTCGAGAAGTCCAACCAGATCTCCTAGATGACACAGCAACTCCTCATTATCGCCATTAGAAATCACACCGACCTTCGCACCATCTTTTTTCAGCATCTCTATTATTTTGCGTGCTGACGGTAATATCGAGCATCGTTGATCCAAGAATTCCCTGCAAATCATGTTAAGTTCGTTCACCTGCTCATCGTCGATGTGAATCGAGTGCTTGAGAAAGGCGTTCTTAAGGCTGATCCCATAGATCGCCCGAATGGTTGTGAAGGGACTCCGCCCTTTGATTATATCAAAGATCATTTGCTCAAATTCATCATTCCATGCCGTGTGAAACGAATCCAAGTCCAAGCCACATTTGGTCTCTTTTAACATCAGCGCAGAGAGATCCCGATGATAGTTTCCCAGTTCCAGCAACGTCCCATATGCGTCGAAGAATATCGTTTTTTCATTCATCCGAAGTGAGTATACTCAACGATAAATTAAGTTTTCCCATTGAAACCTTTTAGTACTTCATGTTCAATTAAAAACTGTGAGCAAAATAACTCGAAATCAGGTCATAGATGCAGTCGTGCAACTGCTCCGCCAAGCAGAAACGGTGCTGCCAGGTGATGTCCTTTCTGCGCTGAAAGCTGCAAGGGGAAAGGAGCGCAATCCTATTGCGAGGGTGCAGCTAAGCGCGATCATGGAAAACGTCGAGCTTGCGAAGAAAAGCGGAATTCCCATGTGCCAGGATACTGGTGTTCCAATATTTTTTGTGGAAGTGGGTCATGATGCGGAGATCGATTTAGATCTTGAGGGGGCAATTCGAGAAGGCGTTGCTAGGGCAATGAAGGAGATACCACTCAGACCTAGTGCAGTGCACCCCATCACGAGAGAAAACACTGGAAATGAGCTCATGGATGTGAACTTCGCTCTTGTGAGAGGAAAGAACATCAAAATAACGGTCGCACCAAAAGGAGCGGGCTCAGAAAACATGTCTGCATTGCGAATGTTCAATCCATCTGAGATGAGAAATGTCGGGCGTTTTGTCTTGGAGACGGTGAAAAATGCAGGTGGTATGCCGTGCCCACCTATCATAGTGGGCGTTGGCATCGGTGGCACGTTTGATGGGGCAGCAAGGCTGGCGAAGAAGGCTGCATTGCGAAGCTTGGATCAGCCGGTGGACGAGTTTGAACGAGAATTGTTGGATGCGATCAACTCACTCGGCATAGGTCCAATGGGTCTTGGGGGTGACACCACTGCGCTGAGGGTGAACGTCGAATATGCAAGTTGCCACACTGCATCCCTGCCGGTGGCAATCAACATACAGTGTTGGGCTGCTAGAAGAGCATCAATCACTCTGGGGGACTAAAATGGAGCATACGCTGAGGACGCCGCTGAGCACGGATGATGTGACCAGGCTGAGGGTAGGAGATATTGTGTACCTAGATGGGATCGTCATTACTGCTCGAGATAAGGCGCATGAGCGATTATTGCAGTGGAGCAGAGAGGGCAAAAAGACACCGTTTGACGTAGATGGGGCAATCATATATCACTGTGGACCGCTTATGCAAGAAAATGATGAGTGGATGGCACTATCAGCAGGACCGACTACTAGCGCAAGGATGAGCAAGACAACCATAGAGCTGCTAAAACGCTTTGATATTAGGGCGATCATCGGGAAGGGGGGGATGGCTCCAGGGGCATTGCGCGATAAATGTGTTTATCTAACGTATACCGGCGGGTGTGGAGTGGTCGCTGCCAAGCAGATAAAGCGCGTCGTCGGTGCTCACTGGCTTGACCTTGGAATGGCGGAGGCAGTTTGGGTTTTCGATGTAAAGGAATTCGGACCTCTCATCGTCGCAACAGACTTGCATGGTAACGATCTGTTTGATGAGGTTCGAAAAAAGGCAAATGAAAGAGCTCAGATAAAAGGAAGCGTGGAGTTACCATAGGGCATTACCAAAATCTTGGCCTCTCCATGCTTTTTCATCACCTCTTCCAACGCCGCCCCCACATCTCTCACTGGTATGAAGAACGCCTTTTCCGCTAGATGGGCTGGCATCTCGGAGATGATGTAAATGTCATGCTTTTCCGCTATCCGTGCGATCGCAGCAGCCATATGCCCTCCTAACTCGAAATTTCTCTCTAGCCGCTCGATCACATCTCTGGGCCTCTTCGCCTCGCTGATCCATTGCTCTAAAACATCATTGCCCAATCCCTCTGGGCATTCAGCCACTAAGATGATTGAGCCGCCCTCTGCACTGGCATGCTTTGCGTTGTCCAGGGCTTTGTATGCTTGATAGATATTGAGATCCTTGGGTGCACCACCAGCAGATGTTATCACTATATCCGCTCTCTCCTTTATGGGAATCTTATACATTTTGTCCACATAGGTGACTCCAGTTCTGTGCGCATGTATCGGGTGCCCTGCAACTACCCTGACGATCTCTCTTTTGGCATTCAGGACCACGTTCAGGATGAAATCCACGCCGAGCATCGTTCCAGCCTCTTCCATGTCTTCCCGAACTGGACTGTCCACGCATCCAGCTCTGGTGGTTGGCAAAAGCATCAGTTTGTGATTCATCTCTATCGTCTCCCTCGAGCTGACGCCTGGTAGAATGGACTTCGCGCCACCACTGTAACCTGCAAAGTAGTGAAGCTCGATGTTGCCAACACAGACCACAATATCTGCATCGACGACATCTCTTAGGATGCTGACCTTCGTCCCCCTCCTAGTGGTGCCAAGATATACGCAATCGTCTACATCATGATTGATGCATTTAATTTGATCATAAACGTCTCCGACCAACAATCTTCTCTCTTCTTCGGTCAGTTTCCTGTGAAGCCCTGTTGCAAAAACGATCGTCACATCCTCGTTGGATATGCCGCCTTTGTTCAGCTCTTCCAATAAAGGAGGCAGCAACTTGGAGGAAGGCGTAGAACGCGTAATATCGCTGACTGCGATCGCCACCTTCTCGTGGGGATGCACCAACTCAGAAAGTTTTTTGCTGTTTATGGGATGCATCAGCGCTCTTTTGATCTCAGCCTCTTCATCTTGCCCGGGAAGCTCGTTTGGTTTGACGATTTGTGAATTGGCGGGTACGGTTACATCGATCTCTTTCTTCCCATATTTTAGCGCTAGACGCCTTGCGATCATTGCTTTTCCTCAGCCAACTCAAGTCTCTGACCCTTGATAGTCAATTTCTGAGACCGCTTTGCCACTCCCCTAATGAAGGAGGCACTCTGGTTTAGCGCTCTGCACAAGCCACTGGTCGATGTGTTCCCCATCTTTATCTCTCCCTCGATCTTGTTGACTATTTCACGAAATTCTTCATCATCGGAAAAGGCTATTCGGATCAAGTCGCTTAGCTCGTCCAGCCCACATTGAAAATTGGCTCTCACCTTGGAATAGGATGTATGAAACTCTTTGTCAGGAGTCTCCCCAGACTTGGGCATTCTCCACTGGCTCTCGATCAACCCACCCTTTCGGAGTATCCTGAGACTCTCGCCCACATCAGCGCCTACTGCTTTCTCCAACTCCTCTTTGGTCATCCAGCTGGAGGAGAGCTCGTTGAACACCTTTTTATGGACATCTGATCCAAATGCTTGTATCAATGGAACCAGATCTGCAGGGTCGTTAACGATTCGAGTTCGCTTGGGCATTCTTTTCCCCAAACATATTTCTCGTCAAATCCAATAAAGGTTTGGAAGCGTTATGATAAAGATCGAATTAGGGCATGCAATCAGACTGTTGGCTTGATCATGATCTCCTCGAGACCACTTTCCCGCCTGCTTTGACTCGTTTGGTGTTCACCCTACCGATCATCTGGACATCGCCACCGGCCTGAATGTGATCCATCGTGACTCCGGGTCGGATCAACGCATTGCCCCCACAGAGCACATCTCCATCTATCCTCGCTCCATCCAACAGTTTCAACTCATCTTCGACTTGGACATTTCCCCTAATATGTGTGCTGGGCCCAAGTATGGCATACTTTGCGGTCACATTCCCCTTGACCTCTGAAGATTTTCCGAGCTCTAGTGTGCCAGAGACGGCTAAGTCGCCCCAGAAGTACACCCTTCCACCAACTATCAGGTTTCCATCCACGTTGAAGTCTCGGTCAACAAATGACCTACGCAAAATCACATACGTGTTCGTGTCAACGTGTTTCTTGATGACCATTTTTTCACCTATATCATCGCTCCAATGACGAAAGCGAGCAATGCCACCATCATTCCACTTTTGAGAAACGACGACGATCTCGATGGCCTTTTGCTCATAATCGCGGCTAAGAAGCACACATCTGCTAAGCCTACGACTACTAAGTACGGCATCCCAAGAATCTTGAGCGGCAATGGGCTCAATACTATGGCCGCAATGATAAACATCGATGCTATGGCTGCAGACCTCTCTCTCCCAATTGCAATCGGCAATGTCATGATGCCCTCCTTTCTATCGCCTTCCATATCCTCTATGTCCTTTACGATCTCCCTGCCTATCGTGGCTAACATTGCAAGCATGAAGAGCACTGATGTGATCACGAGCGCACCTACGGCTGCTCCACCAAACAGAAACGTCGAGCCTACTAGATAGCCAATGCACATGTTGCCCCACAATATAGTTCTCTTCAACGCGCGTGCATAATAGATCAGAACTAGTGAGTTGACCAGTGCGATGAGGAGGCATATTGGGTTTATGAAACACGAGAGCACTATACCAATGACGAACAGACTTAGAGAGAAAAGGAGGGCATTTCTTGGGCTAATTCTTCCAGAGGGTATCGGTCTATCTGGACGGTTGACCGCATCTATCTTGGCATCGTAAAAATCGTTGATCGCATTGCCGCCAGCGGTGATCATGCATCCGACGATGAATGCAAGCGCTATAGGGTGTATGTGCCCGATGAACACGCTTCCTGCCCCTATCAAACCACCGATCACGATTGCGAGTCCAGCCATCACGCAATTCAGTGGTCTAGCCAGCTCAATATATCTAGTCACCTCTCCCAACCTCTAACATTCGATCCAATGCACGTTTCGCTCTAGCACGCACACCCTCTGGGACTCTGATCTGGTGCTCCATGCTCTCCAACGCCCTAGCCACTTTATCCAATGTGTTCAACTTCATATTTGGACATATAGCCCTATCATGTGCGGGATAAAATTTCTTATTTGGGTTCTCCTTTTGGAGGCGATAGAGTATTCCTACTTCAGTGCCGATGATGAATTCCTCTGCTGAGGATCTTTTAGCGTGCTGAATCATGCCATCGGTGCTAAACGCACAGTCCGCAAGTTCTATCACCTCGGGTCTGCATTCTGGGTGTACTATTACCTCAGCATCTGGGTGCTTAGCCTTAGCCGATAGAATATCGCCCCTCAAAATATAGTGATGGGTTGGGCAAATGCCATTCCAATGGATGACCTCCTTATCGGTGTTGGACGCTACATATAATGATAGGTTCTTGTCCGGAACGAAAAGCACCTGCTCCCCCTCTAGTGAGTTCACGATATTGATCGCATTAGACGAGGTGCAGCATATGTCACTTTCTGCCTTAACTTCTGCGGAGGTGTTGACATAGCAAACCACCACAGCGTCGGGATACTTCTCCTTTTCTGCTCTTAGCGCTTCAGCAGTGATCATCGCTGCCATCGGGCACGTTGCACTCATATCTGGCATTAGGACCGTTTTATCTGGGCTCAGTATACTTGCAGACTCTGCCATGAAGTCCACGCCACAAAAAACGATCACATCTGCATCGCTTGCTGCAGCTTTCTGACTTAATCCCAGCGAATCACCAACGTAATCTGCTATGTCTTGTATTTCCCCTAGTTGGTAGTTATGCGCAAGAATGATCGCATTTCTCTCTTCCTTTAGTTGACATATTCGCTCTGGCATATGAGGTACCATGTTACTCTTATCCTTTTTAATATAGCCAACTTACTTTTGAGTTGCTGCCTTAATTTCCTTTACGTCTCTCTCAATTCTCTCCAGCCTGTCGATTATCTCATACAAGAGCTTTATCAACTGGTTGGGGGTCTGGAAACTCATGTGCTCTGGTCTTAACTTCATTCTTCTCTCAAAGTCAACCAAATCTGCGATCTCGGGTATTCCTAGAGGGTATCCTTGCTCCATATATTATCACCTCCTTTTCTTCAAAAATCTCACTCGACCACATCTCTTGCACTTCTTGTATCTCATACCACGCTTCGTTTTGAACGTTCTCCAGCTCAGCTTTCCTCCACAGAGCTGGCATCTCACTTTCATCTGCTCACCCCTGTGTTTCACTTTATCTTCTCGGTGAAAATCGTCCTAGTTTCTTGGATTCCACCTACTTTTCTGAGCTTTTCTGCTATCAAATCTATTACCGTCGAGGGATCTTTTGCATCGACCAGGATGTCATATTCTCCCGTGAGCAGGTAGACTTCGCTTACCTCATCTATCTTAGCGAGTTCCTTGGCAACGGCTTTCTCATGACCCACAGCGGTTTTAACGATGACAAAAGCCACAGTTCTTCACCTCCTTTTTTCTTGTCAAGTTCCGATCTGGATTGGATCTGCAATTCTCCGCAGCGTTGCTATGGCGGACAATGCAGCCAGATAACTGGTTCTTGGATTAGCCGGAGATGGAACGTTCTCCACCCTTGTTTCAAACTTACCGAACTCACCATCCACACAAATTTCATGAACGTTTCTTTCCAGCGTTGGATCAGCTATGATCCGAATCTTGGTGTTTTGAGCACCTATGCCAGCAAGGCTTAGTGTTGCAGCCACATTTACATTATCGGGAAATCCCTTGACGGCATCTTCTGCGCTTCCTTCGAATATGATGGTCGGTTTCTCTAACGTACTCAGATCCACTTTGTGTTGCTCGATATAAGGCGCTCTCTCCAGAGAGGATGGCGGCTTCCTAGTGGTAAGCATGATTGAGCGTATTTTTCCTATAGAGGCGGATTTCAGTCCGTCCAAGCCCACGATTGCGCCAGATGGTAGATACACCTTGCAATCATGTTTCCTTGCTAAGATGGCAATCTCCTCTAGAAGCTCAAGGTTGATCAATGCCCCAACGCTCATGATCATCACATCTTTGCCCTTCTTGAGCGCAGGAGGTGCTACCTCCCTCACTGCTGCTTGGGATGCGCACTCTATTACCAAGTCCACCGCATCTATTAACTCTGCGGCACTCATCACTTTGGGCGGCGATCTCAGGGAGGATGCAAATTTTAACGCTGATTCAGGTTTTCGGTCCACTAGCGCTACCAATTGGGCATCGATGATTCCTTGGTCGACTGCCCTGCAGATCTCCTTCCCAATCGCGCCGCATCCTACTATTCCTATCTTGATCATCAAAGGAAACTAATATATCGGAGGCATGAAATTGTTTACGGTGAAAAATGATGATTATTAACCTGGAGCGCTTCCTCAAAGAGGATATCGGGTCCGGAGATATTTCCGGGGCTGTGGTTCCTGACGTTCCTGTGAGAGCGCAGATTAAGGCTGATGAGTCCGGAGTCTTAGCAGGACTTGAGGAAGCCAAAGCGGTGTTTGAGCATTTTGCGCTCGATGTTGAGTCCAAGTTTAGCGATGGGGCAGAGATTAAAAAAGGAGACGTAATCCTCGAGGTGAGCGGCAGCTCCAGATCAATTCTCGCAGCAGAGCGCTTGGCATTAAACTTCTTAGGAAGGATGAGTGGTATCGCCTCTCTGACTAGGGAGTGTGTTAAGAGGAGCAAGGGCATCACGATTGCTGGTACAAGAAAGACCACACCTGGCTTCAGGAAATATGAGAAAAAGGCAATCGCAATTGGGGGAGGAGACCCCCATAGATCTAGCCTAGCTGACGCTGTATTGATCAAGGATAATCACATCAAGGTTGCAGGTCTGGAAAGCGCCATCAGGAATGCGAAAAAGGTCCATCCTACAAAGGAAATCGAAATCGAAGTGGATAATGCTAAGGATGCGATTAAAGCAGCACAGCTTGGCGTTGATATCATAATGTTCGACAATATGGCTCCAGAGGATATCAGGGGCGCTGTGGAGAAATTGAAGAAAGCGGGCCTGCGAACTAGGGTGAGGCTTGAGGCATCTGGTGGCATCAGCACGGAAAACATCGGCGAATTCGCAAGAACTGGCGTCGATATGATATCGTTGGGAGTGCTCACTCACTCCTCCCCATGGGTGGGTTTCAGTTTAGACGTCGTTAGTACACGCTAATATACTGGTCGATCTCCCACCCATGGACTCGTGCCTGATAGAGACTCCATTCCGTTCGCTTTGCTTCGACAAAATGCTCGTAGATGTGCTTGCTCAAGGCGGACTTGATCACTTCATCTTTGGCTAATTCGTCTAGAGCCTCTTTGAGATCCTTTGGGAGAATTCCGATTCCTAGCTTTTCTCTCTCTTTTTCACTCATCGCAAAAATGTTTCTGTTTATTGGCTCACCAGGGTCGATCTTGTTCTTGATGCCATCCAAGCCTGCCTTTAGCATCACCGATAAAGCCAAATATGGATTACAAGACGGATCTGGACTTCGTAACTCTACCCTTGTTCCGACGCCCCTGCGCGCTGGCACTCTGACCAATGGGGACCTGTTCCGCTCAGACCATGCAATGTGTATTGGCGCCTCATAGCCCGGGACGAGACGCTTGTATGAGTTGATCAACGGGTTTGTGATTGCAGTCATCCCTCGTGCGTGTGCCAACAAACCTCCCATGTAATGCATCGCAGTCTCGCTTAGTTGGTATGGGGCATCCGGGTCATAGAATGCGTTCTTCTTGCCAGCAAACAGGCTCTGGTGAGTGTGCATACCAGACCCATACTCACCGAAGAGGGGTTTTGGCATGAACGTTGCATGCAAGTCGTGTCTCTGTGCGATGATCCTGACTATGAACTTGAACGTGATGAGATTATCCGCCGCCGTCAGTGCGTCAGCATGTTTAAAATCGATCTCATGTTGACCTGGTGCCACCTCATGATGGGATGCCTCGATTTCAAATCCCATCTGCTCTAGGGTGAGAACCATGTCCCGTCTTGCATTCTCGCCCAAGTCCACTGGGGAAAGATCGAAATAACTTCCTTGGTCATGCGTTTTTGTTGTTACAGATCCATTTTGGTCTCTTAGAAAAAGGAAGAACTCTGCCTCTGGTCCTACATTCATCGTGAAACCCATCTTTTCAGCCTCTTTTATCACTCTTTTCAAGTTATTTCGTGGACATCCTTCGAAAGGCTCACCATCTGGGTTATATACATCGCACATCAATCGCGCAACCGTGACATCATTTGGTTTCCATGGAAATACGGTAAAAGTGGAGGGATCAGGTCTGAGAAACATGTCCGACTCCTCGATCCGGACAAAGCCCTCTATTGAGGATCCGTCGAACATCAACTCGCCTTCCAGCGCCTTCTCCAATTGTGAAACGGGAATTGCGACGTTTTTTACGACCCCCATGATATCTGTGAACTGCAGTCTGACGAATCTTACATTGTGTCTCTCCACTGCCTCGAACACATCCTTCTTTTTTGTGCTCATCATTCATCCCTCTTATCTAAATAGATTGGATTCTCTCTATATGAATTATATCCTCATTGGAATGCCCTTTTTGCTTAGGTATTCTTTTACCTCACCGATCGTGCATTCACCATAGTGAAATATGCTTGCAGCTAGGCAAGCATCTGCTCCATTGATAAAGGCTTCATACATGTGCTCAATGTTACCACATCCACCAGATGCGATCACTGGAATATCTACTGCCTCTGCGATTGCATGGATGATGGGAATGTCATACCCATCTTTGGTTCCATCTCTGTCCTTGGAGGTGAGCAAAATTTCACCAGCGCCAAGTCCCTCTGCTTCTGCTGCCCACTGAACTGCATCTCTCCCTGTTGCCTTGCGACCGCCATAGATCACAACATCATACCATGCAACAGAGCCATCCTCTAGCTTGATAAGGGTTTTATCTTTTGCCCTAGCCAAATTTCGCTTGCAATCAATTGCAACTACGACGCACGCAGAGCCAAACGTTTTTACAGCGTCTTTGATCAACCTAGGATTTTCAACTGCAGCTGTGTTAATCCCCACTTTGTCTGCACAGGCATCAAGAACTTTTTTGAAATCGTCTAGGCTCCTTATTCCTCCCCCAACACATAGCGGAATGGAAACTTGCTCAGCCACTTTTTTTACGATATTAACCATTGTCTCCCTATTTTCAACAGAGGCGGTAATATCCAGGAAAACAAGTTCATCTGCCCCCTCCTCATCATACCTTTTCGCAAGCTCGATCGGATCACCAGCATACCTGAGCTCCTCGAACTCTATGCCCTTGACCACTACCGCCCTCTTTTTTTCATCGAGGATCGTATCCAGACAAGGGATAATTCGTTTCATTTTCATCACTGAAATTCTATCGTTGCAGGAGGTTTATCCGTAAGAGAATAAAGTACATGGACGACCTCAGGAATCTCGGTCGTGAGCCTTCTCTCAATCTTTTTCAAGGTCTCCCAAGGGACATCCATTGCCTCAGCCGTCATGGCATCTTCGCTTCTAACCATTCGTACGACGATTATGTGTCCATAAGCTCTTTTGTCTTCACGAACGCCAGTAGCCCTATCGTTTAGCAGCACTGCCATAACTTGGAACGCTCCTATGTCTTCAGTTTCCTCTTCAACGACCTTTGTTGCCTTTCTCACTATTTCAACTCTCTCGCGTGTAACCTCGCCTAATACCCTAGTTGCCAAGCCAGGGCCAGGGAATGGTTTTCGCCCTGAGACTTCTTTTGGTAGAAGTAAACTTCTGGCTACTTCTCTCACTTGGTGCTTGTATATTTCCCTCAGAGGCTCGATTATTGTGAGTCCATAGCCTTCTGGATCAATACCTATTTGCTCGAGAACGTTGTGTTGGGTCTTGATCCCCCTGATGGTTTCAGCAACATCCGCGGCTATCGTGCCCTGCACTAAGCAAGTTGCGTTCTCTTCTCTCACCGTTCTGCCAAGAACAGAATAGAAAGTATTTCGAAATGCCTTTCTCTTTTCTTCTGGGTCAGTAATTCCCTTTAGCGAAGCAAAGAATTCGTCTCTCGCATCCACAAGCCTGGCTTTCATGTTCTGTTGTTTAAAGAAGCTTATAACTTGCTCTCCCTCGCCTTCCCGCATCAATCCATCATCGATGAAAACCGTCACCAATCGTTCTCCTACGGCCTTATATGTTAGGATGGCGCAGACAGTACTATCGACTCCGCCTGAGACTGCTATGACTGCTATGCGGTCCCCGATCTTCTCCTTGATCAAGCGAGTTTGTTCTTCTATAAATTTTACAGGATCGAACATCTTTATCAGCTAAGAATGCTCTCGATTACGTCATTTTCGACTTCCTCTATGGTGGGAATCCCTGTGACCTTGCTCGCCCTATCTGACAACGAGGCTATGTCTCCTCTGTCTAACAAGTCCAGTTTCCATTTCCTCGCACCAGCTAATAACTGTTTCAGACCGACACCAAGCCTGTCATAATAGTATGTGTAGACACCCATTGCACCTGTTGGGATGTCTCTGAATCTCTCTCCGAATTCATTTTTTAGCTCTGGTGTGGCTATAAAGAATTGTTCTGGAACGTCACCATAGTTCTTTGCGAATGCCTTTGGTAATTCTCCCTTCACAGCCAGCTCTGTGAAATAAGAGGCCTTCAAAGCAGCAGTGATGGGAGCTCTGGCCATCGCGATGGCTTTTACGCATGGACCGTCTCCGAGATTGCTCATTGCTATCGATTTGAATATCTGCGTCTCGTTGACAAATCCACCAGCCATTACGATGTCTGGTATATATCTTCCCTTATTCCTCAGCATCTCTATACATTTCAAAACCTGCGCCTCTAGATATACAGTGGGGGTGCTGCATTCATTCATCATTGGCACTGGGCTCATTGCCGTCCCCCCTCCGGCGCCATCGAACGTCACCGCATCGATTTTTGCCTCTGAGGCGACTTTCATGGTAAATGCGACCACTGCTGGGCGATATGCACCCGTCTTCAAAAAGACGTGTTTGGCACCTTGTCCTCTTAACCATTCTACATCTTCGATGAAATCTTTTTGTTCTGGCATTCCTACCCTAGAGTGGCGCTCAAAGGATCTGAAGACACCATTGCGGAAAGCCTCTTGTACAGATTCATCCTCCGGATCAGGAATGACTATGTATCCTCTCTGCTTAAGCATCTTCGCCTCCTCCAATTTATAGATTCTTACTTCTCCTCCTATTGCCTTTGCTCCCTGACCCCATTTTCTTTCTATTATGTTGACCTCTAGCTTTGACAATGCATATATGTCCACACCTAGCCTCTGGTCTTCCACGTTTGTCTGCACCGCTATGTCACCATGTTTTCCATCCCAGAACTCTCTGTACTTTTCAACTCGATATTTCAGATCCTCAGAATGGGCAACCTTTCCTCCTGTGATCCTCGATGCAGGGTCCATCCCACATACGTTCTCTCCGACAACTTGTATTGTTCCAGCTAATGCTGCGCCTATTGCAAGGGAATCCCAATTTCTCTTGGCTACAGCCGTCGATCCCAGAGCGGCGGTGAACACTGGTATTTTGAGTGGAATTTTTCCGACTTCGGTTGTTATGTCTACGGCTTCAAATATCGCTTTGTCTGAATTTGCTTTCATCCCCTTTGCTCCCAGGACATCTACCAAAATCTGAAAATGGCTCCAATCAAGCGCATAATCCTTATTCGATGCGGCTGTACTTTCGCCAAATTCCTCTGGAGAAGGATATAGAACTTCTCTTCCTCTGAACGCAGACAACCCCACTTCACAGAGCGTTTGACAATTTCTTATGCAGATGGGACACATCCCGGAAGTAGGACTTATGTCCCTTACTCTTGTTCTTGTTCCCGTCGTGGATCTTGCATTTGCATACATGTCAGCCATATTCTTCACCAGGTATTTTATTTCCTTTCCACACGGTATTTTATTTCCTTCTATATAAATTTAGCGGCACAAAATTTCCGATAGATATATAAACGTTGCCGTCATAACAACATTCGTGGCCAAAACAATCGATGAGCAGAGGCTGCTGGACATTTTGAGCATCCTTAAAGATAGCGGGGAGCCTCTTGGTGCAACGATCATCGCGAGAAGACTTGAGGGTTTAGGGCACGATATCGGCGAGCGAATGGCAAGAAATTATTTACAGATACTTGATGAAAGGGGGTTCACAAAGAAGGTAAGGCAGCTTGGACGGGTAATCACAGAAGAGGGAATAGCAGAACTTAAGGCAGAAAAAATCCATGAAAGAGTGGGCTTCATAAAGTCGGTGATCCAAGATTTGACCTACCAGGTGACCTATAACCATCTCACGCGCGATGGGGATATCATTGTAAATATCAGTTTGATAGAGGCTGGAAAGCTTGAGAAAGCTCTTAGCACGCTGAGGAGGATGTATGAGAGCGGTTGGATGATCAGTCCTCTGATAAAGGTCTTTTCAGAAGGGGAGGAAGTATATGGGGTCGTCATACCAAAGGGTAAAGCGGCTATATCCACCGTATGTAGCATCACCATTGACGGAATTTTGGTGAGCATGGGGATACCCACAGATCCGATCTATGGTGGAATAGTAGAAGTGAGAAATAACAAGCCCGAGAGATTCGTCGAAATAATCCGCTTTGATGGCTCATCGCTCGACCCATTGGAGTTGTTCATGGCGAAAGGAATGACGAGCGTTCTCAAAGTGGCTGAGGATGGTAGGGGCAGGATACTTGCAAATTATAGGGAAATACCTGCATCCTCACGAAAAGATGCTATGGACGTTTTTGGCAGAATCAGCACTCTTTTTAAAGGCATCATGATGATCGGTGAACCTGGAGAGAAAGTTCTTGGACTTCTCCCTTCTGCGCGAAGGTGCGGCATTGCAGTCATTGGAGGCTTAACTCCTATTGCCGCCATAGAAGAAGCGGGGATAGCCACCGAAACAAAGGCAATACATGGGCTGATGCCCATTAAGACGATGAAACACATAGAAGATTTTTCAGTTCCATGACCCTGTCTGATGAGATCGTACCCTTTCTGTCATAGTTATCACAAGCGGCTCCCCTGATCCCGATCACATCGGGCTTCATCTCTCTTAGCAGTACGATGTCCTCATCTCTAAGAGACCCAGCCAGAGCTACAAGCAAGCCAAACCCATGTCCACGTTCGGTAAAATCCCTTATTTTTTCAAGGTTCATGAAGTCAAACAACTTCCTACCATCCTTGATGCCCGTGTCCACCAGTATTCCCTCACACCCGGATTCCATTGCCACTTCCGGCAACAGCATGGGATCCAAACTACCTACCATTCTAAAGTCGGCATAGCCAGAGGTTATTATCCTAATTTCGTCGTTTACATCCTCAACGCTTCTCACCACGGCTCTCATGACCTCCAACGCCTCTCCCTTGTTCTTTGCTCCATACAGCCCAACCTTTATGTAATCTGGGCTGAGTGAGGCGCAACCCAAGGCAGCTAGGCTGATAGTGCCAGGCAAATAGGGAACATCTCCCAGCGTACAGCTCATCTCAACGCTCTTTGGTATGATCTGCTTGATCTCATTTATTATCCATGGAAAATTTGCTCCTAGGGACCCTTCTCTTGGGTTCTTCACATCGATGATGTCTGCACCACCTTTTAGCGCAGCAATCGTCTCATCTACATCCACAACGCTGATCAGCAATTTCATTTTCTTATCCCTTCCATAGCTAGGATCAACGCTATGCTAAAAGCGGGAGCAGCTATCGAGATTTTTTCAGCAGAGAGACCGGTCTCCTCCTTAACAAACTCCTCAAAATATCGAATATCGCTGAAGCCCGACTGCATGGCTGCAGCATCACCTAAAAATCGCGCACCCGTTCCTGCAAGTATGACCGGCGCATCTCTCCTTATATTTTGTCGTTTGATCACATCAAGCAGACCCCTCTGGATCTGTTCGACCTGTTTTTTGTGTATGTAGTTTGCTATGCACAGAACATCACCCTCGTCCAGCATGTTCATATCTGCACAGATCAACCTTGCTATCCTCCTTGATGCATCTTCCTTGGTTTTCCCCTTCCCATCTGGCGTATCACAAGAATATTCCTCTCCTCTGATGTGATCTAGGATCAGATGGACATCCGCAGTTATGCTGAAATATTCTGATGACACAGGTGTGATGTTATTTCTGAGGGGAACAGATTGCACTATGGTGGCAAGGTTCGTTCTGAGCGCACCCGTGTAGATCAATTCCCCATATACCAGTCTCTCAAGATCGTTTCTCCCCATGGCGGAAAGGCTTCCATCTACTATGGGAACGATGTCCGTCGTCGTGCTCCCGACATCGATGAAGAGCGCATCGGGTATGTACCTTGATATGAGGAGCGGTGCAGCGACCCAGTTAGAGGCTGCGACTTCTAGTGGGGATTTGAGAGCCTCATCTACATCGATGAATTTTGTAGAGGAACCTAGGGCCAATGTTTTTGCTGTGGAGCGAACGGAGTTCAAAATGTGCTCAACGCCCTCCCTTTTTGAGGAGAAGCAGTCTGCTAGTTCAGCGGTCATGGTAACCCCTATCACTTTTTCTTCTGCCGGAAGACGTGCTCTGATGTACTGAGGGAACTGATCGCTGAGCTTCCAGAAGGGAAAATAATCTGAGCTTATCCCCAGTATTTCCATCTTTTTTCCTTTGACCCTTATGGTGGCGATCTTTGTGTAAGCCCCGCCTACGTCCAAGCCAACTATCAACATATTAACCCCACTTCTCTCAACTTTTTTTGCACGACATTGATCTCATCTGCAATACCAGATAAACTTGGACTCTGGACAGAGACGAGGACCTTACCTTCATCTGAAAACGGGGGAGATATGACCTCAGGAATCTGTAGTAATTTTTCATATTCGATAGCATATTTCGAGGGAAAAATGACGACCGATCCAAATCCATGTAGATTTATGGTGGAGGGAAGACGATCCTCGATGCAATCGATCAGCAATTCGCCCGTTCGTGTTACATTAGAGAGCGCTATGAAAGAGGTGGTAACTCTGGGGTTGATCTCCATAAAATATATCCTATCTCCCGATACCACTAAATCTATTCCGACAAAACCAGATAATCCTAATCTTCGCACGATCCTCTTTGATTCCTCAAATATTTCCTCTTTATGCACGCAAGGATACGGGGAGATGCCACCCAGATAGCTGATCCTACTAGAAATTCTGATTCGTTGAGAGTTCATGGAAATGGGGAGCACACGAGATTTTGAGCAAATGATGCTACAGCTCATATGCTCACCTTCACAAAACTTTTGGGCGATGAGCTTCTTCGCCATCGAAACATCGGACACCTTTTTTACGGCATCTGGTATCTCTTCCTTGGATTCAATCACACTGATCCCCTCACATCCTGTGCCATCGACTGGTTTGATCACAACAGGGAATCCCATTTCATTACAATATTCCATGATAGGATTTGGCTCTAGCGGGAGACTCTCGTACTCTGGTACCTCAAAGTATTTCGACATCTTGGAGACGAACTTATAAGTCACATCCTTGTTTGAGCAGGATGAGACGCTCTTTGAGGGGCTTCCTATCAGCATGGTATCGGTTTCGATCATCCTAGTAAGGTCATACAACACATCATCAGGAGCGATTGGAATGCAAGCATCCACATGTGGCAAGATTTTTTCCATATCCCATGGAGAAGAACATGTTTCGATCTTGTCTGCAGGCGGTCTAATGCCAAGTTTACTTATCCTTGGACATAGCAACGTATGTACTTCATGCCCAGCAGCGGATAGACTACCGCAAACGCTTTTTAGCATTGCGTAGCCCTCGGTCAGTAAGCACGTATCCCCCCGCCCTCCCGCACTGACATACTCAAAAACGAAAATTTTCATGGAATGTTATTTAAAAATACGTTATATATTACGTTGATGAGGCAAATGAGGATCATCCCTGTGATGGATATCAAAAGTGGTATGGTGGTTCATGCTAAAGCTGGAGACAGGGAGAAGTACAAGCCAATTGAGAGTGTGCTAACCTCTTCCACAGATCCCATACGAGTTGCCAATGCGTTCAAAAAGCTCGGTGCGAGAGAACTGTATATAGCTGATCTGGATGCAATCGAGAAGCGTGGATCCAATCTAAGATCAGTGTTAGGGATAAAGAAATTGGGCTTTGATGTTCTGTTTGATGGAGGAATATCTGTCGCAAGAGATGTTGAGAATTTATCAGATGTAGGAAAGATCGTGGTTGGAACTGAGACGTTGTGCTCGCTGGAGGAGTTGGCAAAGATGACTGAGATGTGTGAAATTGTGTTAAGCCTGGATTTCAAAGGCGATGAGTTATTGACGAGGATTGAAAAGTTGAAGCGCCTTGGCGCAGAAGATCTGATCAAGATCGTTTCATCCTATGATATCGCCGAGCTAATCTATCTCGATCTGAAGAGAGTAGGGACCTCTTGCGGGGTGAGAGAGGAGATAATAGAGAGAATGGTCAGAGCAACGTCCATCCCCCTGCTAGTAGGAGGGGGAATAAATGACATATCAGATATCAGGCGGATGCAAACGATTGGGGTAAGCGGTGTTTTAGTTGCTACTGCTATCCATCATGGAAGAATAACCAAAGAGGACATTTATCATGGCTAAGGTCAGAGGTCTGAGCGCTGAGCGCATCGCAGTTGGCATCTTGGAAAAGCTTGGCTTCGTGGTCGTGCAGACTTCTCATAAAGTTAAGATCAGCGATGCTGAGGTTGTTGAGATAGACATCGTCGCGAAGAAATCTGGTGAGATGTTCGCCGTTGAAGTCAGGGCTGGCAAAGTCGATGTCTCTAGCATCAGACATGCTTACGCAAATGCCTCTCTTGTCGGCTACAAACCAATGGTGGTCTGCAAGGGTTTTTCCGACGACGCTGCAAAAATCGTTGCTGACGAGCTTGGCGTCGAGGTCATTGAGCTAAGCGAATTCTACGTTCTGCTAGGACCAGAGGAGCTGGAGACCGTTGTCAGAACTGCCATAATAAAAGTTATGGACGAATACGGTCTAAGACCAATTCCACCGTACGAGGCTCTCTCAGAGAGCGACCTGAAGTTTTTAGAGATGATCTGTAAGAGCACATCTCTTGAGGACATCTTGAGAACGATGTCCGAGAAGCAATGGGGTGAGAAAATCAGAGAACTGCGTGAGAGAGACATCTTTCCCAGAGGGATAAGCGTTAACTTCAAAGATATTAGGGATCAAGCAAAACGAATCCTCTCGCAATACGACATCGTCAGGAGACTTGAAAAAGTTGAGAAGAGACTAAAAGAGATAAGAAAGAGGCTAGGGGAATGATTGACATGCACCCCATCACCATGCTGGGCATAATCCTGATATCCATAGGGATCATATTGGTTGCACTGCCTTTCTTGGTAAAATATGCCCCGTCCCTGGGTGAGATCCATCCATTCATAATCTACATTTACCATCGCAACAACTTCTATTTTATCACATCGCCCATCTTGCTCCTAACTTTCATCATATCGGTCATGTTCTTCCTTTTAGCTAAGTATATCTTGTAGGCGTAAAATGAGGATTGAAAACCATTTAGTCTCTGATTAAATTTTTACTTTGCGATCTACTATCGTCGTTGGTAGAATTTGATCTTTGGAAGTACTGGAGAAGGGATGAAAACATATCTCATGTATTGATAAGTAACTTACTGAATAATACACGAGATGAAAAATGTTCGTAAACAGAGCAAACGAGTTAGAAGCGATTAACAAGATTATAGAAAGTGACATGGCAGAGTTCACCATAATCTACGGCAGACGAAGGGTTGGAAAAACTGAGCTACTAAAGCAGATCTTAGATCACGATGCAATTTATTTTCTAGGAAGACTTGAGTCACCCTCTGATCAACTCCGCAGACTATCTCAACTGGTAGCAGAAAAACTCAAAGATGAGAAGGTAGTGAAGTTCCCCTTCAGAAACTGGGAAGTTCACGATGAATGAAGATAGGAATTTTGAGGAATGGTTGGGAAATGAAGAAGTGAGGAGAGTAGGACAAGTTCTAAAGAAGGAGAATGATGCTAATCAACATAATCGGTGCATCTGGAGCTGGCAAGACAACGCTTGCAAATTATCTGTCGAGAATTTGCAGATACCCGAGGAGCAGTATTGGTCATCACCGTGTCATGGCAGTTTATGATGAAGATGCATGGGTTATGGAGGAGGAGGCATGGCAATCGTTTAATTATGATTGTGAAAATGTAAAAGACTTGATCATCACTCATTCTGGTCTTAACGGTCGATGGCAAAAGCCAGATAGAAACGATATGTTTACGATCAAGCTCACGTGCACGTTAGAGGATGCCCCTAAACGGGCAACACCAGATAAGGGGCAAGAATCCATTTTTAGAGATTGTTATGGATTTCAAGAACTTGAGGACTTTGTTCAATATTCGCATTATGCATGTAAAAGGTTGGAATGCGACCTCGAAATCGATACGAGCAAGCACGGTAAGTTTGTTACTCTTTTGATTGCTTTGTTCGGGATTTTAAAATGGAAAGTTTTGAGGCGAAATCCATGAAATTCCTAATACTTGGCGATGTGTACGTAGTCGTTCCCGAAAGGCAGGAGCTAATGTTAAAGATGATCGAGACGTAGATTTTGTTCTGCAAGTTGCTGATCTAACATTTTATGAGCCCATGCCCAAGCTGAGGCGTAAAAAGAAGGAGTGCACGTAAAATGGATAATAAAATAGTTTCACGAGGTTTCCACGTAGAAAGTGGGGGTTGGAAGCATCCCTAAATTTTTACTTTCGAAGCCACTATTCTAATCAAAAAGCTTAAAAGTTCAGTTCTTAGAATGTTCAAATGATGAACCAAATCCTAGAATCGCTTGCGATTCTCAGTTTAGTTGTATTGATTCTGTCTTCGGGATGCATAGAAAAGCCAGAGATGAATCTAGCAGGCAAATCGGTATTGATGGTGATCGCCCCCGAGAACTTTAGAGATGAGGAGCTAAGTTATCCTAAACGGATATTCGAGGATGCTGGAGCCAGGGTGGTGATTGCTAGCAAGATCACTGCCCCAGCGAAAGGAATGCTCGGGATGGAGACAACTCCTGATATTTCGCTTGACCAAGTGGTCGTTGATGACTACGGTGCCATCATCTTCGTTGGGGGATCTGGGGCGAGAACGTATTTCGATGATTCCAGGGTGCATTCCATCGCAAAAGAAGCCTATGAACAGGGAAAGATAGTTGCAGCCATTTGCATAGCGCCAGTAATCCTTGCCAACGCTGATATTCTCGATGGCAAGAATGCGACCGTCTTTAGCTCTGAGATAAGTTCCTTAGAGCTAAGAGGTGCACACTACACTGGAGAATCCGTCACGCAGGATGGAAACATAGTTACTGCTAACGGTCCAGCTGCATCCAAGCAATTTGCAGAAAAAATAGCTGAGATGTTGTCATGATTCACGTCGGTTGCTGTGGCTTTTCAGTTGGGATGGAGAAGTATTTCCAGAGCTTTAAGCTGGTGGAGGTGCAAAAAACGTTCTATAAGCCTCCTTTGATCAAAACTGCACTTAGATGGAGGGAGAGTGCCCCAAAGGACTTTGAGTTCACGGTCAAGGCTTGGCAACTCATCACACACCTGCCGAAAAGTCCTACGTATCGTAGAGCGAACATAGAAGTTCCCTCTGAGGAGAAATACGGCTTCTTCAGACCCACCAAGGAGGTATTCAACGCTTGGGAGGGGACGAAGGAGATCTGTGAGGCGCTTGAGACGAAGATAGTGCTCTTCCAGACACCACATAGTTTCAGAGCGACAAAGGAGAACGTTGCCAACATGAAGGAGTTCTTCTCCTCCATATCAGGCTTCACGTTCGCTTGGGAGCCCAGGGGCTGGGATGATGTGCTCGTTAGGGAGGTATGCAAGGAGCTAGGGCTGGTGCATTGCGTGGATCCTTTTGTCGGCAAGCCAACACATGGAGACATCATCTATCTACGCCTGCATGGCATTGGTGGCTATCGTTATCGATACAAAAAGGAGGATCTGCTAACGTTGAGGAGATTCTGCGAAGCAGATAAGGGCGTCTATTGTCTTTTCAACAACGTCTACATGTATGAGAACGCGTTAGAGTTCAAGGAGATGATCTTGGGCATATAGCCCCCCTAATCAGAGACTGTCAACTTAACTATAGAAGGAGGTGAGGCAAGGAAACCGAAGGTTTCCGCAGAGTCATGGGTGAATACGGTGATGTTAATGAACTAGGGCCGCCAGAATTCTAAATCTAAATGAATCCTTGAAAATCCTTTTTTATTTGCTAAATCTTTCGCATATTTCTGAAATTTTTCGTCATCTCCAGGTTTTAAATCCATAATTCCATTACCGTCCAATGGTAATTCCAAAAAAAACATTTATTGCTTTTCTAGCAGCACCCCAGTTATTTTTAGCGCCCTCTAGAAATTGTTCCATAAGTTTATTTGTATATTTTTCCAACCTATTGCTAAATTGCCTTTCTGATATATCTTTGAATTTTTCGAGCATTTTCTACTATGCCTAAAGCTCCTTGCCCCCTTAAGGTTGAAGCTCCAATGGAAATGTTCGCTACTCGTTTCTGAATTAATTTGATGTTGGGCTTTTCCTTAGTCATGATTTCACCTATTTCTCGCTGTAATTTTATCCGCCCATGATTTCATATAACGGCTGGGGGATATGCGAAGTTCGAGTGTAGCGAAGGGTTTGGACGGAGCGATAGCGTAGCCGCATATCCACCTGTTATACGCCCCGAAGGGCGGGGGAGCGACAGCGACCGAAGTGTAATGGAGGAAGAGAGGCATATTGAAAGCCCTCGTTTGGTGGTTCAGTTTCATCACTATATTTTCTATTTTCTGCACTTTAAAGATGCCTATCCATTAAAATGAAGCAATTACCTATTGAATTGTTCAATATTTTAGTAACAATGATTATATAGCCCAACATAAGCAAAATACTTAAATATAAGCCCATATATTAGTATATAGCCATTACTTAGGTGGAATTGACCTGTCTGATATCTCGTTAGCAGCAATAACTCGCATCGTTAAAAAAGTAGACCCACATATCCGTATAGGGAAGTCAACAAAGGTTGAACTCCTTAACACCGTTGAGGAATATGCTACAAAAATTTCAGAGATTGCTATCACAACAGCACGGAACGCAAATAGAAGTACTGTATTAACGCAGGATATTGAAAATGCAAAAGAACAGTTGATAAAAGGAATAGTATTTGCCAAATAAATGAGGAAAATTATTTTGAACCAAAAAAAAGATTGCGAACCCCATTCCGTCAAATATACCTCTATTGACGAGCATCTAATGAATTTTGGTGCAGATATTAAAGAGATTGAAAGAGTAAAAAGAAAGTACCCAATGAAAATTCCACATTACTTTTTAGGATTAATTAAAGAAAAGGAGGATCCTATTTGGAAACAATGTGTTCCGTCTATAGAAGAACTGAAAGATGTTTACAATATTGAAGATCCCCTGAGAGAGGAAAAACATACAAGGGTCTCCTGTCTCGTTCATAAATACCCGGACAGGGTCCTATTATTAGTCAGTAGTAAATGTGCAATGTATTGTAGATTTTGTACACGAAAAAGAAAAGTGGGCAGAACTCAACAGATTTCTATGGTGGAAATTTTCAGAGCAATAGATTATATTAGAGAACACAAAGAAGTAAGGGACGTATTAGTATCAGGTGGTGACCCATTAACAAGGACGGATCGTGAACTCGAAATTATTCTTAAGGAGTTGCGATCAATCCCCCATGTTGATATAATACGAATAGGCACTAGAATACCATGTGTGCAACCATCGCGAATTACTAAAAGACTAGCAAATATGCTAAGAAAATATCACCCATTATATATAAATATCCATTTTAATCATCCTATGGAGATTACTGAGGAGTCTAAGAAGGCATGTGAGACATTAGCGGATGCGGGGATTCCACTAGGTAGCCAAACGGTTCTATTGAAAGGGGTAAACGATTCGGTAGAGGTCATGAAGGAATTGGTACAGAAACTCCTAAGTATCAGGGTTAAACCATATTATGTTTACCAATGTGACCCTGTTATGGGTGTAGAGCATTTTAGAACTTCTATAGATGTGGGAATAAACATAATGAAGCAACTACAAGGATTTACCTCAGGTCTATGCATCCCACATTTTGTTATAGATGGACCTGGCGGTAAAATTCCTATCTCACCTCAATATGTTAAAGAAATTACTCCCGAAGAAATCATTGTTACAAATTATTTAAATGATATGTATACTTATCCAAATTCACACAAGGTTTTTTCAAATGAATTGATAAATAAAGAAAGATTAAGAATTGGGCTTACATTTAATCTTAAAAGAGATCCTGCGAAAAATGAGAGATTTGATAAATATTCAGAATTTGATGATATATCCACTATTGATGCGATTAGAAAGGCAATAGAATCTGGTGGATATGAAGTTGTTTTGTTGGAGGCAAATCTAGATTTCATTGAAAAATTGAAAAAAACTCGTGTTGATTTTGTATTTAATATAGCAGAAGGCATAAATGGAGATAGTAGAGAATCACAGGTGCCAGCAATATTAGATATGTTCAATATTCCCTATTCAGGATCTGGGGTTTTGACTCAAGCTATTACTTTGACCAAGAGCATGACAAAGGATATACTGCTTTATCACAATATTCCAACTCCAAATTATCAATTATTTAAAAATACTCGTCAAAAACTTAAACCAGCTTTAAAATTCCCATTGATAGTAAAACCGAACTGCGAAGGATCAAGCAAAGGGATCAATAATAATTCATTAGTATTTGATGATGAATCATTAACAAAACAGATAAAATATGTGATAAATAATTATTCCCAAGATGCTTTGGTTGAGGAATATTGCAACGGGCGGGAATTTACCGTATCTATTCTGGGAAATGTAAAACCTAAGGTTTTGCCTATTGTCGAAATAACATTCGACCATTTACCTGAGAATATAAACAAATTTGATTCTTACGAGGTTAAATGGATTTACGATAACCCGAAAAATCCTATTGACCCTATAAGTTGCCCAGCTAATCTCACACCAAAATTAAGAAAACAAGTAGAAAAGATTGCCCTTGATGCATATTCCGTTTTAGGATGTGTTGATTGTTGCAGAATAGACCTTAGACTTGATTCTAATGGCATACCTAATGTACTTGATGTTAATACTCTTCCTGGTTTAATACCTGACCCAAAACAAAATTCAAGGTTTCCAAGAGCCTGTTTTGCAGCAGGTATGACCTATAATCAAATGATTCTTGAGATTTTACATGCCGGGATGATTCGATGTGGACTGCGTAATAAATAGGTGAATTTAATATGAATATCGCAATGATTTATTCAAAAGGAGATATGTCAACAGCATTTCCTTACGATTTCAAAGGAAGGGAAGATAATGAAAGTGTTGAGGATGTAAAGAAGGCATTAATATCACTTGGCCATGAGGTAGTTGTTGTTCCGGCAGACGATTGTATGTTTGAAACACTTAAAAAAATGATAGGAAAAAACAATCTGGATCTGGTTTTTAACTTGGCTGATGATGGATACAATTTGAATACGCAACTAGAACCTCAAATTCCCGCAATGCTCGACCTTCTGGGTATACCTTATACTGGTTCGGACCATCTATGTCTTGGAAACTGTTTAAATAAGGTCAGAACAAAACATTTACTATTAGCAAATGGCCTTCCGACGCCGAAATTCAAGATATTTAATAGGAAAACATCTAATAAATTGGATATTTCTCAACTTAAATTTCCGCTTATTGTTAAGCCTTCAAGAGAGGATGGAAGCATAGGCATAAAAAGAGATGCTGTTGTAGATGACCAAAAATCGTTAATTAAAAAGGTGAATGATACAATTGAAAAGTATAATCAACCGGCGCTCGTGGAAGAATTTATTGAAGGACGAGAGGTAGATGTAGGCATAATAGGGCGAGAGAAATTAATTGTACTTCCAATATCAGAAATAAATTTTACATTGCCCACCGGGGAAAGAAATTTTATATCTTACAATGGGAAATGGGAAGAAATGAGTATCTATTATCTTGGAACGACATGCCAATGCCCTACAAGATTGAATGTAGCACTCAAGAAGACCTTGAAAAAAATGGCAAAAAAGGCATACAAATTAATGGGTGTAAAAGATTATGGACGAATCGATTTTAGAATAAGTAATGATGGTAATATCTACATACTCGAAGTAAATCCAAATCCAGATATTTCGAGAGATTCCGGGCTTGCAAGAATGGCAAGAGCATATAAAATGACCTATGAAAATTTAATCGATCGGATTGTAAAAACATCACTTGATAATGAATAATAGAGGGTTATAGATTATGAAAAATGGGGTATATCTTCGTAAAGTAGAATTAAAAGATACAGAAATTTTATTTAAATGGTTTAATGATAAAGAAAATGTAAAATATATGAGCACCATAATGAGATGTAACCCCCATTCAAAAGAGAGTATTGAGAATGAGATAAACAATTCTGATGATAATTACGAACGCCTTTTTATGGTATGTGTTAACAGTGATGAAAAAACAATAGGATATGCGGGCATAGATGATATTGACTTTAATGACAAAAGAGCCGAGATATTTTTCCTGATCGGTGAAATAGAAGAAAAAAGAAAAGGTTATGGTAAGAAAATTGTAAAACTACTGTTAGATTATGCCTTCAATGAACTATGTTTAAACAGCCTTTTTGCAACCGCAACAATAGAAAATAAACCAGCAATTAGTGTGCTTGAAAAAGCTGGCTTTAGCCGGATTGGAATAAGACGCCAATACAATTATATTAATAGGAAATATCTTGATGAAATATTTTTTGATATAACACATGAAGATTATGAGATTTCAAAACGGAATAATATATAATAAGTTGTAATTACAAAGTTGGATGTTTACACTTTTCTTTGGAAGCATTTTGCCATCCTATGAACCACCAAATTTACTTGTTGCTATTTGGTTGTGCCTAACATAGCATCAACCTTTCATTGAATTCTCCTAATCATACCATAATCGCATTTTTAACGTCTCTGAAATGCTGATCGCCCGTCAGAATCCTAGCGCCCAAAACAACAGAAGATGCAAGAACATGGGAATCCATCATTCCCCAGCCTTTAACGATCTTCTTTCTCTCATAGTTCGTCTCTCCGGCTTTGATCCCAATTTCTTCGTCTATTTCCACGATCCTTGATGTACCATATAGTAGAGGAAGAATCTCATCGAAGTCCCTGTTGTTTCTTAGAGCGTATTCTTTTAGCTCTGAGAGTGTTGTTGTTAATGTGATCAGCTCATCGCCCTCAATATATTTCTTGACCCTTCTTCCTCTATCAGAGCCTATTATAAACTCCACCCATGCAAACGCATCGACGATGAGCATGTTTAAAACTCATGATCTTCTGAGACATGCTTAAAGGGGGGCAATCCCTTCCATATCCCAAACATCTCTTCTACTTTTACTTTCTCAACACCTTTAACTATGATCTCGTCTCCCTCTCTAACGTTTGTTTCATCTAATACTTCTTTTGGCATTATCACCCCGAGCGAGTTCCCAATTCTTCTTACTTTTGCCTTGAACAATTCCAACACCATAGTATAACATGTAGTTATAACATATATAGGTGACGGTTATGAGGAGGGGAAGCTCTCTCATAAAGCTCCTTCCTCCTAGCCTCTAACATCTCTATACTGCGACCAACATACTCAGCAGCGGTGATGACCTTCACCTTATCTTCAGCAGCCTCATATACTGGCATAATTCTCTCCTTATATCTTAGGTCGCGCATGAAATGATGCTCAGGGATGAGCGTCTCCACAGGAGTTTCTCTGACCATTCTCACCATGTTCTCGACGGACAGCTCTAGGCTCTTCTTTGAGTATCTATAGCCCAGCATATACGTCATCGGCCCATCCAGTATCAGAATATTTGGCTTCTCATCCAAGACGAATCTCATCTGAGCTTCTACAGAAGGTCCCTCGACATCGCTAGTGTAAACCAGTTTTTCTCTTCCGCAACTGATGCTCGTCTGCACGACATAGCCAAGCCTGGGGTTTGTGCCATGATAGACGGGTGGAGAGAACCTTATGAGGGTCTTTCCATGCTTATATTCATTTCCGTCTGCTATTTTTATGGATCTTGCTGCAAGCTTCTCCAAGAAGTAATTCGCTCTAGCATACTGGCTCCTGTTGATCTTTTCGGAGGGATGCTTGATGTAGACCATCTTACCTTCATATATCTCAGGCTGAGAGGGATCATGATGGTCATAATGATAGTGCGTGACCACTAGGACATCTGCTTTCATGGCATGCTCCTCGATATCTCTCCATAGCTCCGCCTCTCTGCCTAGCTCGAGTGGGTGTGGAGGCAGACCATACCTGATTGGAGCCAATGAGACGCCGGGGTCTATCAGTATGCTCAGGTCAGAGGTCTCCACGTATGTGGCCATGGATCTGGCGCCAAAGCTGTCAAATGCCAGGGGCGTTACATTAAGCAATGTCTCAACTCTCCTGCCTAGACCTTTTTACCATCCTCCCACAGTTAGGGCAATATCTCTCCCATATGAATATCGGGCTCTTACAATTTTGGCAGACTGGGAAAACCTTTTTCCTTCGTATTTTGACTGCCTTCGCGCCACACTCTGTGCAATATCTGCCCGTAGCTCGCTTTTCACACTTTGGACAATAGCTAATATAGAATGCCCTAGCTATCATCAGGTACAACAACAGACTGAGCGAGAGGGCGCCAAATGCCAATATAAATACGTCCTCTATCATATCTTGGAGCCCCTCCCCTCTACTTCAGCTTTTCTATAGACGAGATATGCCGTCGAAACATCCTGAATGGCTAGTCCGGTGGAATCGAACACCGTTATCTCCTCGTCGTTCTCTCTGCCCGCTTTCTTTCCTGCAACGATCTCGCCAAGTTCACCATGAACGTCTTCCTTCGAGATGATCCCTTTCGAGAGCGGAACATTTATCTCGCCGCCATGGCTGGCTTGCTTCCAATCATCGACAACTATCTTCGACCTAAGCAATATGTCTGCATCTAATTCCCGTTTTCCTGGAGCGTCTGCACCAATCGCATTGATGTGCATGCCATCTGAGATCCAATCGCTCATCACTATCGGTTTTCTGCTAGGGGTCGTCGTCACAACGATATCCGAATTTCGAACCGCTTCTTCATTAGAATCCGTTGGCACGATGTCTAAGTCCAACGTCCTACCCATCTCCTCTGCGAATCTAATTGCATGACTCTTGGTTCTGTCAGATACCTTCACTTTGTCGATGGTAATGACTTCTGCCAAGGCTAATAGCTGGGTCTTTGCTTGCGCGCCCGATCCAATCATTCCTACAACTCGCGAATCCTTTCGCGCTAGATATTTGGCTGCAATTCCGCCTGCTGCACCTGTTCGCATATCAGTGATGTATTTGCCGTCCATTATTGCCATGGGTTCACCCGTCTTAGGATCGTTTAATATGATGAGTGCCATGACCGTTGGCAGACCCTTCTTAGGATTGTTTGGGTGGGAGTTCACTATTTTTACCCCTGCTATGTCCTCAGGCGAGATATATGCCGGCATGACTCGCAGGTCGCCATTCGAGAAGAAAAGATACGATTTTGGTGGCATCTGAGTCTTTCCTTTGCCATGGGCTTCAAAGGCTTTTTCGACCACATCAATGGTTTCAGCCATTGTGAGAAGCTCACATACCTCCGTCCCGCTGAGAAGCAGCGTGTGCATTTTACTCGCCCCTCGTGCTAAGAACATAATCGATGATCTTTTCGGCAATGTTCGTTTTTGTCGTGGACTGGAGACCTTTCCACCCAGGAATGGTGTTCACTTCCACGACATAGTGTTCTCCGCTCTCTGATTCCAAGATATCAACACCAGCATACTCGCACCCTAACGCCTCTGCTGCTCTGAGGCTCATCTCCTCTAACTCATCGCTCAACTTATGGGCTTGCACTCTTGCCCCCCTTGAAAAATTGGTCTTCCATGTGCTCCCCAACCTCTTCATCGATGCTATGACCTCATCTCCCAAGACAAAAGCCCTTATGTCTTGCTTATTGTGGGGGATATATTCCTGAACATAGCAGACATTTCTTCCGAATTCCAAGGCTCTGAAAACCCTGTATGCCAGATCCTTATCATCTACTCTCAGAATACCAACACCCAGGGACCCAAACAATGGCTTTATGACGACATCCTTTAACTCCAAGAAAGCGTTCATTGCATCCCCATAGTTTTCCGTTGCTATGGTCCTTGGAGTCGGAATCCCAATGTCCTCTAGCAGAGAGCATGTGTAGTATTTGTCCGCACTTCTCTCTATCGAAAGCGCTGGATTTATGATCCTTATCCCTAAATTCTCCAGCCTGTGAAGTACATCCATTCGAAATATGGTCTGTTCGGCTGATCCTCTGGGCACCCATCTTACCAGGAGTGCATCAAAATTTTTTAGATCATATCCCCCACACGTAACACGTGGCTCTTCAGAGACTCTTGCGACGAAATTCGTTATTGGGAAGCATGCACATTGAATTTCCCTTTTCTCCATTTCTTCCTTCAATTGACGGACATTCCAATCATTTTCATTTGAAGTGAATATGCCTATCATAGAGACTTCTTCAGCACTTCCTCATTTACCTTTCCGGAATGGAAGTTGCTCCCAGTTCTTATGTTGTTTATGTATATTTCTGCGGGTGAAAAAAGGTTTGGATCGATCTCGTAAAAGTCCCTATCATATTTCTCAAAGATCTCCAGAAATGGCATTCCATAGTCCTTTGAGGAGCAAGAAGGAACTTTTTCGATGATGTTCTCCACATCGACATCCTCGCAATCCACGAAGTATCTTGTGACTCCACCGTACAGGACGCAATCGTTCGTTTTCCCTATGGCTTCTAGATCATTTTCCGCGACTGGCGCTATGGGTGCCGTTCCAAACCCAGAAATGATTTTGTCCAGATCAAAGCCCAGCTCATGCAGCTTGTGAACTCCCGTCTCGACTACTCTTGCTGATATCTGTATGCTGCCGACGATGCTCGCCGTAGGCGCAACTAAGACATATAGGTTTTCTGGGGCTATGCCACACTTTTCTGCTATGAAATCTGATACTTTCTCATCAGGGATCTTCCTAGTTTCTAGGGCTATGACTGCTTTGTCGAACTCGTCTTTGTAGCCAATATCGTCGTACAATTTCTTCTCAACCAGGGACAGTGCTCTGGCTGGTCCAGATCCCATCGCGAAATATTTTTCGACGCTTATGCTCCAACCAGCAAACTGGGACGCCATGCAAGCGATCTTTGGATGATCAACAAAGACATATACGTTAAGTCTCCCATTCATCCCAAGTGAAATATCGCACAGCCCACCCAAGCATACCTTAGCAAAGTAAACTCCAGCTCTTATCCCTCCTTTGGCTCCAGCTCCGGCATCTATTACCGTAGCCCCATTCCCTAAGACCGAGACGTCAATTCCCAGCTCTTCCTTGTCATGGATCATTTTTTTGACGATACCTACTGCGAGCTCATTTACGCTTATCCCTTCCATACGAGAATCTCTCCTTTTCCCAGCTCTGTTAGATCTCCATTATACCTCTCATATCTTCCGGTGATGTGCTCATCTGCTATGGGCAAATCATATTTTCTGAGCTCTCTTAGACAAAACCTCAAAAACACCGGATTGTAGGTCGCATTATAGTGAAAAGTCGGCAGCAATTGCAGGGGGTTGAAAGCGATGATGGTTCCCCTGTCCATCTCTGCACCTGTCCTCTCGCCCATGTTTCCAAAGCATAGAATCGTCCCGCCCTTCATGTGCGCTCCGGCAAAGCTTGCCACGTCTCCCAAGATGGCTATTATGCCTCTTTTCATTCTCTCCCCGATTTCATGTCCTGCGTCGCCTTCAACTATGATCATGCCTTGCCTCATACCAACCTTTGAGCCTCGGTAGGCTGCACCAACTAGATTTCCTGCATTTCCTTTGATCCTTATCAAGCCACCTCTCATCTCTGCTCCAACCCAGTCGCCTGCATCTCCTTCGACGAAAATCTCTCCGCCCTCCATCTCACTCCCCAGATGCATTCCGGCATTGCCATCGATGATTATCTTGCCAGAACGCATTTTCGCGCCGATGTATTTTACGTTGCCCACGTCACCCTCGATCCGAACATCTTTGGTTTTTACATCCAGAATTTCAAACAGGTCGCTTAGCTTCCTCCTTTTGTTTCCGTGATAAACTTCCAAATTCTCAATCCTTTTCTCAGCAAGGATATCAGGTGAAATGCATTCTGCCTCTATGGGCATCTTTGCCTTGAATTTTGGTCTCAGTATCATCTAATCACCAAAAAGTTCATGCAAGTGTATCAGGTACTTGCCTAACTTCCCGCCATAGTTACCAGCGGTTATCTTTATGATCCCATCGACGGAACAGGCAGCCTCAATCCCCTTTCGCATTGCTTCATTTACGCTCTCAACGTCCAAGCCATCCAGGACGATCTCTAGCACGGAGTTGACATCTCTTGGCAGCTCGCTCTCAACCATTGCCTTCAGCGTGGGGCAATAAGCCGTGTTCGTCGATGCCTCTAGGAATTTATATCTGGAGCCGATCTTACTCCCACTTCTCACTATGCCACCAGGGAAGGGTGCAATGACGTTTCTCACCTTTTTTATCGCATCAACGGCTTTTTCAGAAGCCTCAAGAACGTGATCAATGTCCTTGCCAAGGATCAAGAAGTTGCCACCACCAACGGCTTTTTGAGCCTGAAATTTTTCCTCGATCACGAACTCTCCCTCCATTACTGGAATTCTCCAGAGCCTTCTTTTTCCAAGCAACTTTGAGATTTGGTATCCATCTCCAAAGAATCTAAGCTTTCCACCGATTGTAATCTTTATGTCCCCTTCTAGATTGTTAAAGCACGCTGAGGTGGGCGAAGTCATCACACACTGCCCAATCCTCCTCATCAATTGCGTCTCCAAGTCCTTTTCAGAAACTGCAAACACCAAGACATTCGTGCCAGGTCTGCCGTCTGGTGTTTCTTCTGGGGGAACTTCGCACTCTATCCCAGCTTCACATCCACACATGATTACCGATGTGCTGAACCCGGTCATTGAGGCTGCAGAGGCTAGGGCCCATTTTTCGTTTTTAGCGGTAATCAGAACCCTTGTGGCGTACATTTTGAAGGCTTCTGCAAACGTATCCTCAATCTCCACTCCATCTATTTGCACGATATCACCTCTTGCCTGGGCAAGTACTCCTCTTGGACGGGATAATTTTCGAAGTTAAGGGTATAGTACTCGGAAAAAATCTCTTTAATCTCATCTGTTGCCTCGCCTCCAGCATCCACCCAGAACGTCCTTCCAAGGTGACCCTTCGCTATTTTCCCATCCCTGACGACGATTTCCCCGTCCTTGATCACGTATTTTGCCCTGGAGAATGATCTCTCGAAATCATCCTCCAACTTGTAGATCGCGATGTCGGCATCAGCTCCAATGCCTAAGTGCCCCTTGTCTCTCAGTCCAAGAGCCTTTGCGGTAGCAGCCCTCGTTATGATCGCTATTTCATATAGCGAGTATTCTCTGTCGATGTCAGAAAGGGTTGTCATCTTGGAAACACCTTTGTGTGTTTTTGCTAAGAGCTCCCCCCTCTTCTCATTGCTCATGAGCCATGAAATGACCTTTGGGTAATGGTAAAATGGTCCAGCATTTGGATGATCTGTGGTCAGATAGACCCTCCAAGGATCCTCTATGAGCAAGAACAATTCTAGGCCAATCGCCCATTGAATTGCATTTACTAGATTTCTCTCTCTAAAAACATAGGGAACGATCCCAGCTCCAGTTTCCATTTCAACATCACTGTTAACCCATTTGTTGCCAGTTAGTTTGTATAAAGTGTGCTGCCATGGCCCATCAGCCGTCATCGTGGTGGCATCTCCAAAGACAACCTGCCCAACATCACATGTCACGTGCTCATTTTTGTTGATGTAATTTGCAACCTCTGGGGCGCCTGATGCAAAGCTAGCCCAATCTTCTCCGGCATAAGAGTTGAATTGTATGTGTGTTATGTGGATCCTCTCTCTTAGAGCACTCATGGTCTCTATGGTTGTTTCAAAATTTCCAGGGGCTCCCAGGTTGTTGCAGTGCACGTGCACAGAGTGCGGTAAACCCAACTCTTCGTTGACCTTTGCTAGGTTCGTGATGACTTCTCTTGGCGTAACATCATAGTTTTCAACTTTGTCGTCCAAGCTCTCGACGTTTTTTCCCCATTTCCAACTCTCAACGCCACCAGGGTTCACCATTTTGATCGCGTAGCCCTTTGTGGCATTCAGCAAGAAGGCAACGAAGTTCTTTAATTTTTCAAATTCATCCTCCTCTATATATTTCAGCACAAAATAGTTGTTACCCATGAGCGGGAACATCATCTTGTCGATCATAGGGGTATCAGCAAATTCTTCATGCACATGTCTTGCACCTATCGGAGGAACTGCTGCCTCCGCAACTGTTGTATATCCAAGCTCTGCATATCTGTACCCAGTGACAAAAGTGGTCGGAACGGTATAACCAACACCGCTTCTCGTGATCTCCGTCCTAGGTACAACATCTTTCCTGTGATCTTCTGGTCGGAGCAACCTCCCGATGTTGATCTTTGATCCAGCTATGTGAGAGTGGATGTCCACACCGCCAGGCATCACCATTAGGCCAGAAGCATCAATGACTTCTTTTTCTTTAGACTCCTCAACGATCTTTCCATTCTCGACAAAGATGTCCATCCTCTCCCCGTCTATTCCATTCAAGGGATCATAGACCGTCCCATTCTTTATCATCATCCTGCTTTCACCTTTTCAATTATTTCTTCCAAGACCTCTTTGTCGGAGGGAAATTCCGGCTCTACAACCTTTCTAAGCCGTATGGGGATACAATCCATCCTATATGCAGTTCCTTCGCACTCAACTCCTACCATAGCGGTAGGTATCACGACCTCTGCAACTAGTGATGTCATGCTGTTCTTGGGATCAATCACGATGGTGGGAATTTTAGCCAAGTGTTCAGAGGCTCTCAACGGGAAACTTGATAAAGGATCAGCGGCGATGATCAAAGCCGCATCACATTCCTTTCTAGATAAAACGTCCACTGCAGAGAACTCACCTGGGTTATACCTGGGATATCCCCTTGAAAAATTGACTGAATATGGGTAACCTGTTTGCCATATAAGTACCTCATTGGCGCCAGCGACATTGAAATGTCCCCTCATCGAATTTATTGCGAATTTTGTGTAATCGTTTAGGTCCCTGACTAAGCTCAGAGCTGCATCGATGTTCATGTGTTTCCCCTTGCTCATCGTCAGACCCAGGCCAAAGAACAATACTCCGAACTTACAACTTTTCATTTTTTCTGCAACTTCTTTTATCGTTCCGTCCGCAACTCCTGCAACATCTCCAACCTCGTGACCTTTGATGGCTGCTCTCAATGCAGAAATGATCTCAAAATCACTGTTTGGTCTGATTTTTAGGAAGATGTCTGCTAATTTAGTGGATGCGTTTTCCCTTACGTCTACAACTATCACAGTCCTATCTTTTCTGCCTTCTTGGGTGAACAAACCTTTTGAGAGTACGGAGTATCTCAAGAAATGCCTCAGGTGTGCTTCACCTGGGTTACACCCCCAAAAAATCACCAGATCTGCTCTGTTTTTTATTTCGCCCAGGGTACATTTTACAACGCCAACGGCTTGTACAGATACAAGGGTGGGTCCATGACAAACCGATGCGGTGTTGTCTATGGTTCCACCTACCAGTTCTGCAAGCTCGGTTGCAGCTCTCTGGGCATCACACTCTGTGGAACTCAAGCCATATATCAATGGATGATCTGCGCTTCTGAGAATTTCCGCCGCTCTGTCCATTGCCTCCTCGATGCTTACCCCGATGAGTTCATCGTCCTTTCTTAACATGGGCTTTGCTCGGTCTCTATCATGGTTCATAAACTTACTTTTTGCGATGATGCATCCTCTCTTTGTGTTGACGACCTTTCCGTCCTCAACCGTAACTTCAAGATCATCGCAAAGACACCCACAAAATGGGCACACAACGTGTTCGTGAATCATTTTAACCCCTTCTTATCAAGTCCACGATCTCTCCGACCGTCAACACGTTCTCGTCCGTAGCTGAAATTTCTGCTTTAGCACCCTTATAACTCGGCATACCTGTTCCATGGGTGTCCATGCCGATCACCATGTTCACCCAAGGTCCATACGGCATGAAAGCAATTCCACGGTTTACTTCCGATTTCTTGCACTTAACGACAGTCGAACCAAATTCAGTGCTTATTTTCACAGGTTCTCCTTCCTGGACGCCGATCTCTTTCATGTCGTCTTCGTTCATCATGATCACTGCAACGTTCTCAAAATATTCCTCTGAAGTCTTGCCCACCTCTAAGCTTGCGCCTTGCTTGGCGGTCCTCCCGCTGATCAAAACGACTTCCATCCTAATCATCTTTCTTCATTATTTTTCATTATATTTACCCTTTCTCATACGGTGAAAAATTTTCATTTCTCCTTTTGGATGTAAAGGGTTCTTATGGGGAAAGGTATCTCTATGTTTTCCTCCTCGAACCTCTCCTTTATCCTAGAGTTTATGTAATCTACGACCATTATCTTCCTTTTTATGTCACTTATCCACACGATCAAGAGCAAATTCAGCGAAAAATCAGCAAACTCATTAAAAACAGCTATCGGGGGTGGATCATCTAAGACATCTGGCGCCTCTTTTGCGATCTCCAATAGAACTCTTTTTACCTTGTCGATATCGGAGCCGTATGCAACTCCTATTGGAATGCGAAGCTTTAGCTTTATATCAGGCTCGGAAATGTTAGTTAGCTTCATCTTCGAGAGCTCCGCATTTGGTATGGTGATCAACGTGTGGTCGATGACGTTATACAATCGCGTGCTTCTGAGCCCAACATCCCTGACCTCACAAAGTTCTCCTGTATCCAGCACAAGTCTATCTCCAAGCTTGAATGGGCGATCGATCATCAGATAAAATCCAGAAAACATGTTTGAGAGTGTGTCTTGCAATGCCAATGCGATTGCTATACCAGCAATACCCATTCCCGCAATCATGGGAGTTACATCCATCCTCAGCAAATCCAGGACGATCAGAAGACCTATGATCACGAGAAATATTTTCGCTATTTTCTCCACGACGGGGACGATCACATCGTCAATCTTGCTCTCTGTTCTCTGTGCAAGAGAACGTCCATACTCCTCTATCAAGGCTGGAATAACACGATATGCGACCCAAGTGCCCAATATGGCACCTACTATCTTGAGTCCAAGCTTTATTTGCTCTAAGAAGGGAAATTTTACATGGACGAACGCAAGGTAAACACCGAGAAGAAGTATGATGAAATAGAGAGGTCTTTTTACCGTTTTGATTATAAGATCGTCCACTTTCGTCTTCGTTCTAGCTGCAAATGCTTCCAAATATCTTTCGAAAAAGTGCATGAGTATCTTAGCCCCAGCAAGGGTTACGATGATGATCGCTAATGCCATTATGTAATTGAAGTACCCCCACGTCACTACATCGATCATTTTATCAAGCAAAATCTCTCAGATGCCTTAAAAAGTTTCCCCTTAGCTCAGCAGTCCGAAAGTAACTAACGTTTGAATACATGTCATCGTGAGGTAAGCATATATGTCAGGGTACCTCTCTCCAAAATCTTTATATGGTCTTATGATATCACAAGAAAGTAAAGCCGATGAGGTTTTGCTCAGATCATATAATGGCTGGGAGGCAAAATCTCAATGCGTTTGGCAAGTGATGGATATATCTAACAGCACAAAAGAGGAATACAGAGTGAGCACAGTTGCAGAGATGCTAAACAAAGTGCTGAGTGACCTGAAGAATGTTGGACACGTAGAAGCCTCTGCCATCGTGAGCAGAGACGGATTGCTCGTGGCATCTGACGTTCCTCCCGACATCCATGCTGAGGCATTCGCTGCTATGAGTGCAGCCATGTTGGGAGCAGCAGAAAAGGCCACTTCTGAGCTGAAGAGAGAAAATCCGAATCAGATCATCGTCAAGTTCAAAGGGGGAGAGATCATAGCAACAGGCGCAGGTCCTGAGGCTCTCCTAGTTGTCATGGCTAACCCTGGTGGGCTGGGATTGATCCTCGTAGAGGTGGAAAAAGCAGCTGAAAGGGTAAAAGAATTGTTGTGAACGAGTTAGTTCCTAATTTTGCGTTTTCGTCCATGAAAAACTCTCAGTGGAAAAGGTAATCTACCATAAAATGGTTACAGTAGAGAGGAGGATACGGTGAAATTCGAGGTGATTCCTTCTGTGGACATAAAAGACGGAAAGTGTGTCCAACTCATACAAGGCGTGCCAAGTAACGTTTCTTGGACGGGCAATGACCCAATCGGGATGGCCATGCGATGGGTCAAGGAAGGTGCTAAGACCCTGCACCTAATAGACTTAGATGGCGCGTTCGGGGGGGAGAGGAGGAATACACCGTTGATTGAGCAGATCATAGGGCGATGCCCTGTGACAATACAGGTTGGTGGAGGCATCCGATCATATGAGTCTGCAAAAGCGCTCCTTGATGTTGGTGCAGATAGGATCATATTGGGAACTGCAGCTATAAGGGATGCAACGCTTGTCCAAAAATTGGCAGATGAATATGGGAGCGAACGCATCATGGTCTCCTTGGATGCAAAGAGTGGTGAGGTCATGATTGAGGGTTGGAAAAAAAGCTCTGGTCTCAGAATCGTAGATACTGCTAAGAGTTTTGAGAGACTTGGTGCTGGGTTCATCTTCTTCACAAATATAGATGTCGAAGGGTTATTGCGAGGAATAGACCCCGAGCCCATAAAGAAATTAGTTGGGACGGTGGACATTCCCGTGATCGCATCTGGGGGCATCTCATCTCTGGAGGATTTGATTGCGATTAAAAACACTGGTGCTATTGGCGCAGTGGTTGGAACAGCACTCTATAAGGGTAACTTCACGCTGAAAGAAGCAAGGAAGGTGATAAAATGAGAAAGGCTAAGATGGAAAGAAAAACGAAGGAGACAGACATCAAAATCGATCTAAACATAGATGGAAAAGGAGATTACGACGTAAACACAGGCATAAAATTTTTCGATCACCTGCTTTCAAGTTTCGCCGTTCATGGAAAGTTTGACCTTAGAATCAAAGCGTCTGGGGATGATGAGCATCACATAGTAGAAGACGTTGGGATCGTATTAGGTCAAGCTCTAAAAAAATCCTTGAGCGAGAAAGAGGGCATCCGTAGGTTCGGACATGCAATCGTTCCAATGGACGACTCCTTGGCAATGGTCGCAATTGACCTAAGCGGTAGAAGCTATCTCGTGTTCAACGCTAAATTTTCTGCCGCGAACATAGGGGACATGAGCACCGAGATGATGGAACACTTCTTAGAGTCGTTTGCCAGCAATGCAGGAATAAACATAAATGTGCGCGTGGAAGGAAGAAACGATCATCATAAGGGTGAGGCGCTGTTTAAGGCGCTAGCGTTAGCACTAAATGAAGCCACACAGCGAAGAAAAAGTGCTCCAAGCACGAAAGGAATGTTGTATGGGTAAGAAGGTACTGGTAACGACAGCATGGCCTTATGCCAATGGACCTTTGCACTTGGGACACTTAGCAGGTTCATGTCTACCAGCTGACATCTTTGCCAGATATAACCGGATGGTTGGAAACGAAACATTGATGGTTTCTGGGACGGATGAGCATGGAACGCCAGTATCCATGCGGGCAGAAGTGGAAGGGCGTTCTCCAAAAGAGATCGTCGATAGATATCATGGGATAATCAAGCGCTCGCTACGTGACATCGGATGTTCATATGATCTGTTCACCAGGACCACAACTAAGAATCATCGTGAAACAGCACAGGAGTTCTTTCTCAGATTGCTCAACCACGACTACATCTATGAAAAGACTGTGAAGATGCCATACTGCCCTAAGTGCAACAAGTTCTTGCCAGACAGATATGTAGAGGGCAAGTGTCCCAGATGTCATGCAGATGGCGCAAGAGGAGACCAGTGCGATGAGTGCGGTAGGACGCTCGATCCCATGGAATTGATCAATCCGTATTGTAAGCGTTGCGGGACCACACCAGAGGTGCATGAGAGCAAGCATTACTTCTTTCGGCTAACTGCATTTCAAGATCGGTTGACAGAGTGGTTCAAGACCAAGAAAGACCTGTGGAGACCGAGTGTCTATAACTTCACGATCAATTGGTTAAAAGAAGGGCTAGAGGATAGGCCTATCACGCGGGACCTTGAATGGGGAGTTCCAGTGCCTGTTGAGGGGGCGGAGGGCAAAGTCATCTATGTCTGGTTTGAGGCTGTCATTGGGTATCTATCAGCGACAAAACAATACTTTGCTGAACAAGGCAAATCAGATGCATGGAGGGATTGGTGGGAGGATCCTGATACGGAAACTTATTATTTTATCGGAAAGGACAACATTCCTTTTCATACGATCATATGGCCTGCGATGTTGTTGGGTTATGGTGGACTAAATGTACCCACAAGCGTCCCAGCGAACGAGTTTCTCAATCTGGAGGGGAGCAAGTTTTCGACGAGCAAGAACTACGCCGTCTGGTTGGATGAGTATCTAGAGCATTTCGATCCAGATCCACTGCGGTACCATCTTTCCATCAACATGCCAGAATCCAAGGATGCGAATTTTACTTGGGATGAGTTTCAGCGCAGAAACAATGAGGAACTCGTGTCCACGTTTGGTAACTTTGCGCACAGAGTACTATCATTCATCGAAAGATTCCACGATGGAATCATTCCAGAGCCTGATAGCATGGATGAAAAAGATCTTTCTGTGTTAAAAGAGATCGAGCTGGCAGTGGATGTTACTGGTGAGTTCCTTCAGAATTGCGAGTTCAAGAGAGCTATAGCAAGCGTCATGAAGCTCGCTTCATTTGGCAACCAGTATTTCAATGAAAAGGAGCCATGGAAAGATAAGGCGATGAGCAAAACAACGCTTTATGTGAGCGCTTGCATCGTAAGAGCCCTGGCGATCTTGATGGCGCCGTTCTTACCTTTCTCGGCGCAAAGACTTTGGAGCATGCTGGGCTATGATGACTCCGTGCATGAACAGCGATGGCATTCTGCCAAGGAACACATCAAATCTCAGCCTGTAAGGGATGTGAAGCCGTTGTTCCGGATAATCAAGGGTGAGGACGTTGCAGGGCAAAAAGCCAAGTTGGGTAAATGATAGCAAGATATCTAAATTGGACCTCGTCGAGATGGGTAGAGATGATGCCTCTATAGCCTGTACACAGGGAAAGATCTCGCTCTGGCTCGGTAAAAAGGCAACAGGAGATCTGATCAGACGCATTCTATCTGGCATAGCAAACGTCGACTCCTCAGTGGGATATGAAAGTGAAGTCATCTGTGACTTCGATGCCATCGAAAAATACGAGAGCAAGGGATATGTTATAGTTTCATATGCAAGGACAAAAGGGAAGTATCGAGCGATGTTCAACGTGCCATTTTCGAAAAAAGATGCGCTGAGGTGTTTTGCTGAATCCATTCTCGATGAGCTAAGGGATGGGGATGTTCAAAAGAATTTGCTCTGGAACGGCAGCGCTACTAAGATCATGCTGCTCTTCACAGAACTAAGCGATAATATAAAGGGTTGGCAGCTCAAGAGGGCGGAATTCAAAGATGATTCAGATAGGTATAGCCGGAATTCCGGCAGCTAAAAAGGGAAAAGGAACAGATGTTGGCATCAGATATCTTTCTGAGATCGGATTAGATGCCATGGAAGTCCAGTTCGTCCGAGGTGTGTTCATGAGCAGCGACGTTGCCAAGAGGGTTGGTGAGACGGCAAAAGAGCTGGGGATCAAACTTTCAGTGCATGCTCCCTATTACATCAACCTTGCTGGGAGCAAAGAGACTATTGAGAAAAGCAAAAAATTCATCATCAATTCTGCCCTGAGGGCGAGCGAGATGGGTGGGAGCATAGTGGTGTTCCATCCTGCCTCTTATTCGGAAAACACGTTTGAATTGGTAAAGAGCGCTTGTGAGGAGATCAAAGCCAAGATAGATAAAAGCGTGCATCTCGGTCTTGAGACGACTGGGCGGCAAAGTCAGTTTGGCACCCTTGATGAGGTCATCAAGATCACAACTATGGTGGAGGGAACGGTACCAGTGCTCGATTTCGCCCATATCCATGCTAGGGGCAATGGCTCGCTGAAAAGCAAAAGTGCTTTCGGGAAGGTCTTTGATAGGTTTGATTGTGATGAGTTCCACATCCATTTTACTGGCGTCGAGTATAAAAACGGAAATGAGAAAAAACATATGCCGATAGACGACGAACCTAGTTTTGTGCATCTAGCAGAGGTTTTAGTGGAAAGGGGATACGATGCCACGGTGATCTGTGAATCACCTTTATTAGAGGTGGACGCATTGAAGATGAAGGGGATCATCAATGTCAAAAGATGAAACTCAGAGCACAGTCAAGTCAGCGATGAAGATGATGGGTGCCCATGTCATTAATGCAGTCGATGAGCTCAAAGATGACCAAGTAGGTGCGGTAATCGATCACATCTTAAGCGCGAGAAAGATCTTTGTGATAGGTGCTGGTCGTTCAGGATTGGTCGGCAGAGCGTTCGCCATGCGGCTGATGCATCTGGGGCTTAGGGTGTTCGTGGTTGGAGAGACCATCACCCCAGCTGTGGAAAAAGGTGATCTCCTAGTAGTCATCTCTGGCTCAGGTGAAACGCAATCCGTCGTAGATCTGGCCAAAATCGGAAAGTATCTAGGGGCGAAGATGATCTCGATTACATCAAATCCAAAGTCAAAAGCCGCAAGGCATGCTGATGTGCTGATCGTACTAGGGAAGAGGGTTAAGACAAATGAGATGGATTACCTAGAGCGTCAAGTAAGGGGGACGCATAGATCATTGGCACCACTGGGAACGCTATTCGAGATCACGTCCATGGTTTTTCTGGACGGGATCATCGCTGCGTTGATGGAAATCACCAAGAAGAGGGAGATGGATCTCAAACTAAGACATGCGACCTTGGAGTGATAACATGAAGGAAATAAAAAATTTATTAGAAAAACTGTCAAATGCGCATGGCATCTCTGGGCATGAGGGAAATATCCGGGCGATTGTCGAGGAGGAAATTCGTTCGTACGTCGATGAAGTCAGGATGGACAAACTTGGAAATCTCATTGCGACGAAGGAAGGAACTTCGCCGTCTATCATGCTTGCTGCCCACATGGATGAGATCGGCTTGATGGTCAAATATGTGGATGATGACGGTTTTATCAAATTTGTCAAGGTTGGCGGCTGGTTCGACCAGACATTGCTCAACCAACGCGTCATACTTCACACAGAGAAAGGAATGCTAACTGGCGTCATAGGATCAAAGCCACCCCATAGGATGAAAGAAGAGGAAAAGAAGAAGGTGATTGAGGCAGATGACATGTTCATCGATGTTGGGGCGACAAGTAAAAAGGATGCCCTAAAATTGGGCATAAGAGCAGGTACGTCGATCACCATAGACAGGGAACTCCGCCCTTTGGCAAATGATATGGTCACTGGCAAGGCGTTCGACAATAGGGCTGGGTTGGTGATGTTGATCGAAGCTCTAAAGCGAACGAACGCAGAGGTGACGGTGCATGCAGTTGGGACTGTCCAAGAGGAAGTTGGACTGAAAGGTGCAAAAACATCTGCCTTTGGACTGAGCCCAGATGTTGCTATTGCAACGGAGATCACCATTACGGGTGACCATCCAGGTATCGAGAAAAAAGATTCCGCCATAGAAATCGGCAAAGGACCATCGTTAACGGTCTTGGATGCATCTGGGCGTGGACTCATCACGTCCGAACCGGTGCTGAGATGGCTTAGAGAAACGGCTGAGAAAAACAAAATTCCTTACCAATTAGATGTCTCCAGCGGAGGAACGACAGATGCGACTGCAATTCAGCTAACAAAGGCTGGCATCCCTTCTGGAACGGTAAGCCTACCAACGAGATATGTCCACTCGCCGGTCGAGGTGATCAGCCTAAGAGATCTCGATCGATGTGCGGAGTTGATCGCACGCTCCATCGAGACTGTGGATAGGTACTTTTAGGTTTTATGATCCGGGCAGTGAAAATGTGCAAGCTCCAGAGGGTGGATTGCGTATAACGGCTCCAGCATATGCGACGTTGCGACCGAAGGGCAAGGGCGAAGCCCGAAGCGTATATGCTGTGTTATCTGACGTTTGGCATGCATCATGTTCCTATCCCGTATATCCGCACATCCCAACACGTGGGGAGTTAACCACTGGCATAAGCATATCTTCACCGCAGGCGTGTTTGCGAGCGCACTTGTCACAAAACCATCCTTCATTATCCCAGATACATTGAGCACATACCTGCGTGGCGATCTTCCCACACACATCGCACGGTATCAAAGGGGGTTCATTCCTGGCCAGAAGCTGAATCGACTCGCCCTTAATTCCACCTTCTCGTTCTGCTACGACCTTCAATGCAAGCTCTGTTGTGGTTCCGAAATCGTACTCGTAACTGAACTTCGTCCCCAGAACCAACACCTTGCCGAGCGCAACATCCATGTCTCTCTCAGCGTCCAATCCGAAGAAATTTATCCACATAGCATCTATCCCCAACCCCGTGGTATATCTTGCACCTTGAATCGTGAACGCGCTCATGTGTCCACAGCATTCTACCCAGGTATCTCTGAGGAACTCATCCAAGTCTTCAAGTGTTGCAGTGGTTGGTGCATCAAGATGCATCCAGTATTTGGGCAGATAGCGTCCCTCCACTATGATATGGAAGATTTTCGTTTTCCGTGCGCTTGACATCGCCAACGATGACCCTAACGCAGCTTTTCTTTTCTCGCATGACTTCAGGTGTTTGGTCATTTTCGCCTTACTAAGGACAGCATTGCAAAAACTACACTTTCCTTTTGACGTCTGTCTTGTCATTTTCTCACACCTCCTGATAGCATTTTACCCGATAATCTGTTCAACACACCCCGAATGTCATATAACGTTTTGAGCGTATCTGAAGTCCAGCCGTTTGGCTGGATTTGGGCAAAGCGTAGCGAAGCCAGATACGCTCTGTTGTGCGAAGTTGCTAAATATGATATTTCATCCACCATTCTTTCCTCTTTTCACATGCCAATACCAATTTACTCCTTCTCGCCAAGTAGCTAAAGGGATGTTGTTTTTA
>JASEEV010000011.1 GCA_030019435.1 Methanocellales archaeon
TTAACTTGAACGCGATAGCCATCGGACTCGGCTTGGAGAACATCGAATATGAGCCGGAGCAGTTTCCTGGGTTGGTGTACAGAATTGACGAGCCGAACGTGGTTGTACTGGTATTCGGGTCTGGCAAACTGGTGGTAACAGGGGGCAAAACATTATACGATTGCGAAAAGGGCGTGGAAGTGGTAAGACGCCAGATAGAGAGTTTGGGGTTGCTCTAGCCAATAACTCGCCGTCTGATCGCTGGGTCTCTTGATGCTATCTCGCTAAGAACTTTCTCAAAACTCTGATCCTCACCCAGAACATATTCCAGATAAACGCCTGTTCTTCCAGAAAGTGCCCTTCTCCTTAGAACCCGAATGCGTTCTTCAACGGTATCTTGGCATACGCCGATGACTTTTGCGACATGCCCCAGCGATAATTCGCTGAGGGGGGTTTCAACATGTCCTTCTGGTACGGGCTCGATCAGCATCAAACGTTTGTCCACGCCAGCTGCCCTAGAATCAATTTCACCAAGCCCAAGGTAGCCGCCAAATCGATAGAACTCTGTCTCCCTCCTTAGAGGGCTGATAAGCGGAAACGTAACCGTTGTGTTTTCCCCTAACAGAATGTGCGCTTTCGGCAAATGACGTGGAGTTGCCTGCACGATCTTTCGCTGAAGCATGACATGCGGGCTCAGCGCAATTTCCATCCGAAATGACCGAACCACTTGGGGAACGAATATGTCGATGTCGCTTGAGGCAGAGACGTCACCCCTTGCGATGCTGCCATGAACGATGCTTTCGATGTTCGCATCATCCAATGATATCATCACCCTTTTTGCTCTGTCCCGCAGTCGCTTTAGGAGATCCCATCTTTCTTGGTCGTAAACGACCATTTTACGAGATCCCATTTCCGCTGGCTTTCTCCTCATCTTACCTCTCTTTTGATCCAAGTCAAATAGTCCTCAGAGCCATCGATAACAAGCGAGATTATGCATGGAACATCATAGCTGTGCAATTCTTTTACACGCTGTTCTATTCTTTTGACGTTCTCAGTCGTCGTTTTAGCGAGTAGCACAACTTCTTCGGCTTCTTGCATACCATCCCAGTGATAGATCGATGTTATTGGAAATATGTTTGCGCACGCAACCAATCGCTCCTTGACCAATGTTCTCCCAATAAACTTGGCTTCGTCCAAACTGCTCGTAGTTATATATACCACCGAGAACAATTTAAGTCACCAAATTCACATGGTAAAGGGCAATATAAATGTATATTGATTTCTCATCACCATGGGTTCTCATTGCACTAGTGCTCATAGGATGGAGCGTATTGATTGCCCTTCACAAGAGAGGACTGCTACCGCACAACTTAGAAGTTTCTGGTCCAATGTTGCTTTGGCGTACTGACCATGGGAAGGGTGCCATGGCATCCATAGCACACAAGTTCAGACCTTTTTGGAGAAGATTGGGCATACTATGCATTGGAGTCGCCACGGCGACGATGATTTTTACAGCAGTTCTGATGGTCACGCAGGCGATCTTGATCGTTAGATACCCTCAGCTCATCCAAGAGACTGGTGCGAGGGAGGCGATCATTTTTCCAGGACTGGCGCTCCCCATCACATATGGACTGGTTGCGCTCATCATCGCTATAATAGTCCATGAGTTCTCGCATGGGATATTGTCAGAGGCAGAGGACATTAAGATAAAGTCACTGGGACTTGCTGTCCTTGCAATCATACCTGCAGCGTTTGTGGAGCCGGATGAAGAAGAAGTCAAGAACGCAACAGCAAAATCAAGGATGAAGATGTTCTCTGCGGGACCGACGGCAAACATCCTGGTGTTCATGATATCACTCTTGGTGTTCACTTATATGCTACTACCATTTTTCGCACCAAGTGCAGAAGGAGTTGGTATAGCAGAGATCATCGAAGGATTTCCTGCCAAAGAGGCGGGCATGACAAAGGGTGAGATAATCACCCATGTCGATGAGATAAGAGTGAAGGGCATCGAAGACTTTCAAGAAGAAATGATGAAACACAGACCAGGCGAGGTTATTAGTATACAAACGAATAAGGGTGTATATACAATAGAGCTTAGAAGTAATCCCGATGTGCCTAGCAAGGCGTTCTCGGGGGTTCGCCTTTTTCCTGTTACCGAATACTATGATGGCCTGAGGCATCCCATAGCATTGATCATACCGCAAGTTGGAGCCATGTTGCCGCTGCTTGGTTTTTATGCACCACATGATGTTATGCTCACGGTCTTACAACTCGTATTTTGGATCGGTCTTGCCAACTTCTGGTTGGGCGCGATAAATCTGTTACCAGCAAAGCCGTTTGATGGTGGTAGATTGATGGAAGAATATGTAAGAGCTGTAGCCAAAAGAGATGTAGAGCGGATTTCAAATGTCATCAGTGCATTGTTCATTTCATTGTACGTGGGCTCATTCCTAGCAATCGTCCTATATGGAGGATTCTGATGAATCTTACAATCATTGCGCTGATGCTTCTGGGAGCGTACTGGATCGTCATCGCATTGCTCGATAAAGTTGGCATGTTAGAACGACACGATATCAGCCGATGCTACGATATAGTGCTGATGATTCGCACAAAAAGAGGACATAAACTGTTGGATAAATTATCGCGTCCTAGAAAATTCTGGAGGGGTTTTGCAAGTGCTGGCATTGCCATTATGCTAGCAGGTTTGCTCCTCCTATTCATGATAATTTGGTACCTAGACTACGTCGTGGCAGTTCACGCCCTAAGATACCCCCTTTTGCTTCGCGGCATGTTCAGCTTGGATTTTTTGCACATCTGGGCTTATCTCGGGCTGATCGTTGCGATGGTCGCTCATAGTTATGCACATGCAATCCTAGCAAGAGTAGAGGGAGTCAGGGTCAAGGCAACGAGTTTGCTTTTTGCAATAGTGCCATTGGGCATATCGTCGGAATTATGCTTGGATAAAGTTGCAACCCTGAGTAAAATTCGCATCTTAGCAGGAGGGGTTATGGCCAACTTTATGATTGCGCTCATCGCGTTTACGCTCTTTTTTGCCGTACTAAGTGCGATGTCGCCAATAGGCAACGTGATGGTCACAGATGTAATGAACGGATCTGCGGCAGATCATGCTGGAATTAGGAGGGAGATGGTCATTACCCAGCTGAACGATGTAAAAATCGAGAATGCACATGGTATCTATGCCTTCATACACTCTGTCAGATATGGTGATACGATCACAATACATGTCGTGGATGGTAAAAACGAAAGGACATTTGATGTGAGGGCATCTAGGGTAAAAGGTCTGGAGATCGTAGACGTGCTCGAGGGATATCCCGCAGCCGATGCTGGCATTAGAGCAGGGATGAGGATCGTCAAGATAAATGTCATGCCTGCCACCACCGTCGATCTCTTCATGAAATCCATGAATGCCACATACCCTGGTCAGAATATCAGCGTGCATGTCATTGCCGATGGGGTAGAGAGGATTTTTAACGTGACATTGGCAGAGCCGCCACATGAGTTTATGGGCAAAGGTTGGCTCGGCGTTATGGTGATGAGCAAGCCGCTCGAAGTCCTTGGCATCGAGGTCGAGGAATATCCTGCTAGCAGTACGTTACACTTTCTACAAACTATGCCAACAATGCTGAATAGACCAATGGGGTGGATCACTCTGATCACACTGCCATTTATGGGGCTGACAGGACCGAGATTCGACGGGTTCACTGGACTACTCATACAATTCTACCAACCAGTTGGGTGGGCGTTACCTCTAGGAAACGGAATCTTTTGGATCGCGAATTCATTGTTCTGGATAGGATATATCAGCTTTTGCGTGGGAGCGCTCAATTGTCTGCCAGTCGCGCCGCTAGATGGAAAACACGTATTTCGCGATATAGCCCTCTCTGGAGCGGGACTGATCACCAAAGATAAAGAAAGACAAGAAAGGATGTCAAATGCAGCTGTCCATGCGCTGGCGTTGCTCCTATTTGCATCGATTGTCTTCTTGTTCATAGCACCGTACTTAGTGCATTTACATAGGTGAGTAGAAGAGGCTTCATTGGCACATAGCCCATTTGCTGGAAAATTGTCACTGCGTCAGCCATCTGTTCTTCGCGAGAGGCTTCGAAATTCTAAAAAGTTTTCATATGCTTCTACGATCTCGCTCCCCTCAAGGAAAACGAGATCGTGATTCTTTGCATATAATTTTGCATCCCTTTTTGATAGTGCCTTGCCAGTGTTCTCATCCAGCATCTCGCACATGACCATCGCTGGCGTGATATTTGCCAGCTCTGCAAGAGCGATCGATAATTCTGTCTGCCCTTTTCTCTCGTTGAGCAGATTGCCGGCTGCCCTTAGCAGAGGGACATGCCCAGGTGAGCGGAATTCCTTGCCAAAATCGACTGGTGCACCGTTCAATGAGGATTGCACCGCCTTGCTAATCTCGTTAATCGTTAAGGCTCTATCAATATCGGTGATTCCTGTGAAAGTGTTTCTATGATTGACCCAAAGCGAGAATGAGGAGCTTATATCATAGGGTATATCACCTGGCTTCTCAACTACTTCAGCAAGCTCATTTGCATGCTTTAACAGATCGGACATAAATGGCAATCCAAGCCGTTGTGCCGCCAGTGGATGTATTGCTACGCATATCAGTCCGCCAGCATCTCTACGCATCAGGGCAACGTGCTTTGGGGTCACAGCATGTGCTGGCATTATAATATCGGTCTCACCCTCTCGATCGTCAGAATCATATATTAAGACCATATTGCCCTTCTTTATGGATTCTGTTGCTCTGTAAATCATAGTATGATCCTCACGCTAAGCACATCACCGTTCTTTATTCCCAACGCCTTTCTCAGATTTTTTGATGTGATTACTTCCAGCACGCCGTCTGGATAATGTGATCGATCTGGAATGATGACAGCGCCTTTTATCTTGCCGATGGTGGCGTGGAAGCATCTGCCCCCACCGAACGTTCTCTTTTCAGAGGAAAAACCATGTATTGGGATGCCACCACTTTCATCTAGCCTTTTCCTAAGAACAGCGCTCTGGTCGGTTAACATCAGATTTAATGTGCCAGGATAGGGGGTGAAGCCAAGCTTGCTTTCAAATTGGGTTTTATATCCCTCCAGCGACATGTAGTATTGACCCTCCCCAAGACCAGTGATCACCTTGCCATGAAGTTCAATTTCGTTCTCAGAAGGTTCAAAAATCTTTTGATATTCGTAATATTCATTTCTCAATACATCTTTGCCGCTCTGGGTTATGCTCACAAGCTGTCCTTCTGGGACGATGACCCTAGAGATCAATTCCTCTCGCTCAAGGGCTTGCAACCGCCGCGATGCGGTTTGGGGACTCGATGAGATATGCTGAGCGAAATCAGACGAAGATATCAGGATTTGTTCTCGGGTGGCACCTAGCAATGCCAGCTTCTTAAGCGCACCAATGTCAGCCATACTCTATCCTCAATTTTGGTTTGCGTATCAATATTGAATAGGCATGGCTTTAAAGTTTGCGTTTTATCTCACCCACATAATTATGCGCAACTAGGATCGGCTCTGGAAGCTTGTGTCCGCGCAAGCAATGTCTTACGATCTTGATCGTTGTACGCAAGGAGACCTTATGCCCTGGAGCGATGACGATTGGCTTAGAGCCTTTTTTTGACAGGAGCGATGCACCAACATATTGGCCATCCAATAGGATGAAATTATACTCCCCTACGCTTGTTGGCTCCTTCACCATACCACATAACAACTTCTTTGCAACGCCTATCGTTGCTATATCTAGCGCTACGCCAATGCACGTTGCAAGACCGGCCTTGCGTGGATGATTGATGCCACACCCATCGATCATTAGTAAGTCTGGTCTCGTCTTCAGGGAGCGAAACGCACTGAGGATCGCAGGACCTTCCCTGAACGAAAGAAAAGTGGGGATATATGGAAAATCGACTTCTTCGACGGAGCACGTTTTCTCCATAACATCCATGGTATCATAGTCTAGGACGACGATTCCAGAGATGATTTCGTCACCAAGGAATGCTTGATCCACTCCAGCGATTGTTTTCAGCTCTCCAAACTGATCCTCTACCAATGCACATGATGCGACCATTTCTTGTGCCTTGATCAACACCCAGCTATCGTGTTCAGATGGAAAAATATCTCTTTTCATTTCATATGCTCAATGCTTTTCAGCACCTTTTTACCTTTATCAGTCAGATGATAGATCAGAAAGTTGCCATCACGCTCAGAATCAACTAGATCAGCATCTTTCAGCAGTTTTAGATGATATGAGAGCACTGAGTACTGATAGCCCGTGATCTCAACGAGAATGCAAACACACAGATCATCGATCTCCAATGCTTTGAGAATATGTAATCTGATCGGGTCTGATAATATCTTGAGAACGGATGTTATGTTTCTAACATCTTCGCTCATTGACTCTCTGACTTTTTTTAATGTCGCAGGGGGGACATCAGGAGGGCACATGGACACTTCTTTTGTTGACATTTACATTCAATCCTCGGTATTCTGCTTATTTAGTTATATTGTTTGTTTCATTTCTTAATCACTAAAACAGGTGTTGGCGCCCTTCTTACGACATCTTCTGTTGTACTACCTATAAGTAATTCTTCAATGATGCTTTTTCCACGCACTCCCATTAACCACAACACGAGCCACTCGAGCCACTTGGAACGATCTTGCTATACTCGTTTCTCCAGCAATCACTACAAAGCCAGACTCCACCCAGGTCCCTGTGTCTAGCAAAGAGTAGGCTGACATCTTCACCACCTTTGCCACAAACCCCACATTTACCCATTTCACCTCATTCCTGCAACCACTCTTTGATCTCTTCTGCGCTTGGAATTCTGCCCTGACACTTGATCTCGTTGTCTATGATGAGCGCGGGAGTCATCATGATACCATATTCCATCATCTTGGCGAAGTCGCTGACCTTCTCCACATCTGCATCGATTCCTAATTCCTTCAACGCTTCTTTCACATTTCTCTTTACCATCTCACATCTTGGGCATCCCGGGCCTAATACCTCTATTTTCATTTCCTCACCTCCAGTACTTTGCATTACACTCTGGACATATATGCAAGATCTTGTATGAACAACAAGTCCCTATCTCGTGCGCGATTGCACAGGCATTGCAGAGCGACTCCATACATATTCCACAGACGGTCTCGGTGTCTTTCCCACAGACCTTACATTTCCTTTTTTCAGTCACCTTTATCACCTCTACCAAGCAAGAAGCCCATATAGATATCCCGCCACCGTAGCCAATATCACCGTGGTCAAAACATATACAGCAGTTTTTTTCGAGCCGAATACACGCCATATCGCCAACATGTTTGGAAGGCTGAGCCCAGGACCCGCTAGGAGCAGAGACAGTGCTGGACCTGTACCCATTCCAAGCCTCATCAGCATGTCCACGAATGGTGCCTCGGTAAGAGTTGCGAAATAGCTGATGGCGCCTATCAGCGCTGCTATGAACGCTGGCAGAATTCCATGTCCGCCCAGCCATTTTGCTATCCATGGCTCAGGCAGGATTTCGCCTATTATCCCGATCATAAATACCCCAAGAAGGAGAAGCGGGAATATAAGTCTTACAAACCACCATGTTTCACCAAGCCAACCCCTGATTTCATTAGAGCCCTTCGTCGCCATTGCATATATCGCGACCACTGCTATGCATGCGAGGAAAATACAGACCTTGTGCAAGTAAGGTCTTCCCACTCCTAGATAGTTTGGGAGCAAGAGTGTAGATAAGAGGAATAGCAGAAGTATCAGGTCTTTTACGCTCAAGATCTTTTCTCTAGATCCTTCGCTCCTTGCAACATTTATCTCAGCTTCCTTCCTGAAAACGCTTACCATCACTAGTCCAACTACAGAAGCCATTGCTAGTGCAGCTATGATCCTTGCTGCAGCCATGCCATAGCCCAATATTGCTCCAGTATAGATGATGGCCAGTATGTTGGTTGCAGGAGCCGTCCAGAGCAGAATGAAGGCAGGTCCTATGCTGCCGCCTCGACGATAGATTCCAGCGCTTATCGGAATTACCGTGCATGAGCAGACAGCCAGAAAGATGCCAGAAATTGCCGCCAGCGGAAATGTTATCATTTTTCTGGAACCGGAGCCAAAAATCCTTAGAATTGATTCCCTAGACAGAAACGCCATCATGGCTCCAGCGAGTAAAAATGCTGGCACTAGACAGGTTATGACGTGTAATGCGATATATTCTTGCAGGGCTGAAAGCCCAGCTATTAGCAGAGCGCATATCATAAGTATTTCAAATTTAATTGAAATGTCTCCACTTAAAACTTGCGGTTTCAAAATATTTTGAAATACTACCTTTCGTGTAGATGCTTCAAACTCCAGTAAACGTACCGCAACCCATGTATGATCTGCTTGAATCTTTGGCGAGTGGAAAACTTGGATTCCCCTATCCTCTCCCTGAACGTCACAGGGGCTTCTCCTATCCTCAGCCCATGCCTCCAGGCATTGTACAGCAAATCATATTCGATCTCAAAGCCGTTTGCAATTAAATGTGGAAGAATGGTCTCGGCTGCGTTCCTGGTAAACACCCAGCACCCAGTCTGGATGTCCGTCAACCTACACCCATACATCCATGAGGCCACAGTTGAAGTGAAACGATTGATGAATACTGAAAACCATCCAAGGAGTTCTCTCTGCCTCTTTACATCACGGCTGCCCAACACAACGTCAAGATCGTTCTCTTTTAGAACATGTAACATTCGCTTGATCTCTCTAGGATCATTACTGTAATCAGCATCGATCATGCCAAGATGGTCATAATTCGTCTTCAGGAATTCTTCCATACCCGTTCGGATAGCACATCCTTTGCCCTTGCCGTATCTTTGTGTGATGAACTGCCAGCCCATCGCAAGTGCAACATCCTTCGTTCCATCCATAGAACGTCCATCCACTATCAGAACGTCAAACTCAGCAGGAGTCTCATCTGCCAACGCTCTTAACGCCTCCTCTTCGTTTAGAGTTGGTAGTAACAGAAGCAAATTCATCGTTCGACCCTGACCGTAGTAAAAACTGGACCTCTTATGTCGAGCTTCTTGTTGTTGCTCTGGATATATCTGATCGCAACCGGATCTACCCTCAGATTTACATCACTATGCGATCGTGCTATTCTTATTCGAATCTCATTGCACCCATGCTCAATTTCATGTGCCGCTAGCGCGGCAAATCCATCGATGAATCGAATGTTGGTCTTAACGACTTTCTCGAGCAACTCCTCATGTTTCTTCGTCCTAGGAACGCCGATGACATCTCCATTATATACCACCACCTCATTGAGAAAGGCTGGCCCGCAGAGCTTTGTGTTTTCCTCAGGCTCGACCACAGATACGACAACTTGCTTGCCCTTAAGCTCGCCTTTCCAAGCATCAAATGAGCATGGAGATGGCTCATTGCCATGTTTCTCGCATGTCTTGACTATCGCTCTGGCGATTTTCTTCCCGACAGACGTCTCAGGGGTCTTATCGATGCATACCATCTCCGCAATTTGCTCATCGCTCAGACGAAACTCGGCATATATTTCTGGGAAATGAACCTCTCTTATATCAGAGATGTCCTCGGACAACATGATCATCCTGCCCAATCCAGGACCTGAGTTGAACACAGGATATTTGATGTCATAGTTGGCAAGAGCGATGGGGGAGTACATGCCGATCTCAGTAACTTCAACCCACCCCATTTCTGGATGTTTGACGAACACCTCATAGTTGGTTCCAGGAGCATAATAAGCTGGGGTACTTGGTTTCTGCCTAAACTTTACCTCATATCCCATTCGTCTGAAGAATTCCTCGGTGATGTACTTTCCATCTGCTATCGTCAAATCTTCATCCATGACGACCATGCTTATGTTGTAGTGCGCTCTCATATGTGTCGCATCCTCTCTTTGCTCTCTCCGAAAACGCCATCCAAACGTGAAGAGCATCACTGGTAGCTCTCTTTTATCTTGGACGGCTTGGAGCGTTGGAAACCATGCTGTTGTGATGTGGGATAACAAGGTCAAGCTTGAAGACACGGGCTTGATACCCTTTAGCTCAGAAAATATCTCGTTGATCAAATAATGCGCGTCCTCTGTTTTTATGCCTAACCTAGTGACTAACGCCTCGGTAAAGTCCTCTCCCCCCACAATCTTCTCCCTCTTATAGTCCATCAAGATATCTTGGAGTTCCTCGAATCGATCGAAACCCTTGATCTTTCTCCTGATCAATTTTTTCTTCTCATCAGACAAGCCAATGTCTGGTCTGGGAAGCGTTGCAAGATAGTATAGACGATCCAAGATTGCTGGTGCCTCTGGCCCGTATTGAAGCCGAACGTGTTGATCCTCCCAGATGGGCTTCAGCATGACTTCATCAAAGCCCATGTCTAGAAGGATGTCTTTGGCTTTATCAGAATAGATCGTGAGCAGATGTTTTTTCCCCCTCTTCTTGGGAAATGTGAAGCTCCTCTTCCCGATGACAAATCTTGCTGTTTCCGACCAAGTCTTCTCAAAATTCTTCTTCGCCTGCTCTTTGATCTCGTCTGGATCGAATTTCATAAGTGAGGGATATTGTGGATATGCTCTATTAAATTATCTATGTGAGTCAGTCTTTTATACTAGAAATGACAGACTAGCATCTCATGGCGAAAAAAGAGGGCAAAGGTGCAGAAAAGCCAAAGGCGAAAAAGGTGGAGGCAGAGAAGCCAGAGGGGATCGTGGAGAAGATCAAGAAATTATTCTGCAGAGGTAAGTGATATCTTCTCGACCTTGCCATCCTCAGATAGAAGCACGACCCTACTAATCTCAACATCATCAGCGATTTGGTAGCCAGATGCATCCGCGAATTGTCTAGCAAAATCGAGAACTTTTGAGTGGGATGGCATCGCACTCCTAGGAAGTCTCTGTCGGGAGAAGCCCAAGTGCATGTAGGCTTTCACTTCGACATAATCTGGCTCTGCCTTCGCTACCAAACGTGCATATTTTTCCGGTTCTTTCAGGTTTAATCCCTCTACGAGCGTGATTCTGATCACCGTCCTAGTCTTTAGAGCGGACAAGAGTTCTAATGAGTCATTGATTTTTGCCCATTCATCGCGAATGGGATTGCACACTCTAGTATACGTCTCCCTATCTGGCGCATTCAAGGAGACATATAGCTGCGTCGGCTTTACGTTGGCAAGCGTTTCTGGATGCGTCCCGTTCGTCACGAGAAATGTGCTCATGTTACGCCCATGAAATTCATCGATCAACTCTGCCAAAAAGGGATATAGCGTTGGCTCGCCAGCAAGCGATATTGCGGCATGTTTAGGATGCTTAGCTTCCTCGAGTCTACTGAGATCGGTCGTAGGGGCTCCAGCATAACCAGAGACCAATCTCATCTGGGCAGTGATGCAACCATCTACTATTGTCTCCGGTGAATCCCATTCGTGTTTTGGCACGATCATCTCTATCGGACGCCAGCAAAATATGCAGCGATGATCGCACCTCAGCGTTGGAGTCATCTGTATACAGCGATGGGAGGAAATCCCATAGAACTTTGACTTATAGCAAACGCCCTCGTTCCTGAGCGATTTGTTCAGCCACAGACAAGCTTTGACGGCGCTATGCTGCCCTACGAAATGATATCCTTGCTTTTTCAATAGGGCATAGAGGGTCGATGACATTTTACCTCCATTATGTACGTATTCATATTATTTGTAGTTGGAAGTTTTATGTAGATTGATGACCGTCCATATGAGTGGTATGAGGATGGTAACCAGGAAAGAAGTACGAGATATATTACTGAAAAAGCGTGTTACGCTTATCTACGCGCTAATCATCATAATTGCGATGGTTTTGCGATTCTATAATCTTGATGCTCGCCCATACCATCATGATGAAAGCGTTCATGCATATTTTTCTTACCAACTTTTTAGATACGGCACCTACGCTTATAATCCCATGTGGCATGGTCCTTTTCAATATCATCTGACTGCTTCTCTATACCGTTTATTCTGGAACAGCGACTGGATTGGTAGGGTAATGCCAGCTATTTTCGGAGTGTTTTTGGTAACGTTGCCATTTGCGCTGAGAAAGCATATTGGCGTCAAAGGTAGTTTTATGGTTGCGTTCTTGCTGGCTGTTTCGCCATCTTTCCTCTATTATTCAAGGTTCTTCAGGAGCGACATCTATGTGGCTTTCTTTTCATTAGCCATGGTCGTGTGCGTACTATCGTATCTAGAATCTAAACAGCCCCGTTACCTCTATCTTGGCTCTGTGTGTCTGGCCCTTTCATTGACAGCCAAAGAAAACACGTACATAACGTTAGCCGTGTTCATCTCATACATAGCATGGTGCATCGGCCATCGAATTTACATCTACAAGGATAAAATCATGCATAAAGATGATATCAAGGTGGTGATGGTATGCATGCTGATCTTGCTGACGATATACGTGTTGCTCTACAGTTCTTTATTCAGGCACCTTGAAGATGCCCTGTTTGCAATACCAAGCGGAATTCATCACTGGAGCACCTACAAATCAGGACCAACTGGACCTTTCTACTACTATATGCCGCTGCTAGCCTTGTACGAACTCCCAATTCTCATATTTGGGGGGGCAGGCATTGCATATTATGCGCTCAAGAGGGATCGACTGATGGTGTTCATGTCCTACTGGGCATGTTCTAGTCTTCTCATATACTCTTGCGTTTACGAGAAGGCGCCGTGGCTAATGCTTCACATTCTGGTGCCCCTGACGGTAATAGCTGGCAAATGCATGGGAGATGTCGTTCCGCACTTGAAATATCGACGAAAAGGCATGGAGCTCATGATAGCGACCATATTGATACTCTCATCTGCGCTTTTCATTTGGTCGAGCGTGCTCCTATACTATAACCCCACGAATCCTGCGGAGCCGATGATTCAAGCGGCGCAACCACCTCAGCAATTTAAGGACGTGCTATCAAAAATCGATGAAGTAGCATCGCAGCATGACGGAAAGGATACGCCAATCCAAGTGATGGACTCTGGACTTTTCACCCAGTGTCTTTGGCATCTGCGGGATTACAAAAATGTGAGTTGGAGCGCAGCACCTCGTGAGCCAACGGCTCCCATAATACTTGTGCACGACACGGATGCAAGTGAAGTAGCCAAGAAGCTAGAGGGATATGAGAGGTTGGATAGTGCGATAATGGGATGGTATTGGTTTAAGCCTTCTGATGTCACGTTAGACTACATATTGTACAGAAAGATGAATCGGCAGCCAGATAAGTATGGGATAGCATTGTTCTACAGACCCAGGGATTAAGATATGATAGTCATCATCGGTGGAGGACTTGCAGGACTTGCAGCATCATATGCCCTTACAGAAAAAGGAGAGGAAGTAATCCTCTTCGAGAGAGGGGGTGAATTGGGCGGAGTGACATCCAGTTACCATATCGATGGATATAGGATCGAGGAATATTATCATCATATCTTCGAAGGTGACAGGGAAATCCAGCGATTGATCGGTGATCTTGGCTTAGAGGACAAACTTGACTGGCGAAAGGCGACCACTGGGTACTTTGTGGATGGCGAAGTCCACCCATTGAATACGCCATTGGAAATTCTAAGATACCCGTATCTTTCGTTAATGGATAAAGCCAAGCTAGCATTGCTCGTTCTCAGGTCGAAAACTATTGGAGATGTATCTGATTTGGATGATGTCACCGCAAAGGAATGGATATTGGAGAATGCTGGATCATCAGTTTACGAGAATTTCTTCCAGCCGCTCCTCCAAGGTAAATTTGGTGACGACATGGACCAAGTTTCTGCTGCCTGGCTCTTGGGTAGAGTTAAAATCCGTTCCAATCGGACGACCCAAGGTGAAAAATTGGGATACCTCAGGGGAGGCTTCTGGCAGCTGATTGATGTCATGGCTAAGCAGATCGAAGAGAATGGTGGGAAAATCCATACCAATTCTGATGTACAGAAGATCGTCACGAAAAACGGCTTTGTCAAAGGAGTTAAGGTTAAGGAGTTAATCGACTGCGACAAAGTGATATCAACGGTGCCACCCTCCATACTCGCCAAAATTCTCGATACCAGCTTAGAGGAGCTCAGAGATATTCAGTATCAGGGCACCACTTGTGCCCTCTTTGCTCTGAAGAAATCGCTGATGAATGTGTACTGGCTCAACATCAAAGCAGATGTGCCGTTTGGTGCGATAATCGAGCACACCAATTTTGTTCCCCTCTCCGACTACAGGGAGCATCTGATCTACGTGGTTTCGTATTTCCATGATCCCAACGATCCCGGATGGCAGAGGAGCAAGGGAGAGATCATCGATTGGTATCTAGATGGACTGAGCAGTATGTTTCCCCATTTTAATCGAGACGATGTGATCTGGACACGATTGACACGGAGTCTTCAGACCGCGCCCATATACGAGGTTGGCTACCGAAAAAAGATATTACCGTACTCCACAAGCATTGAGGGATTGTACTTGGCTGGCATGTTCAGCATGGCAAACTATCCAGAGCGGAGCATGAATGGATCGATTAAAGCTGGCTTTAGGTGTGCAGAAGATGTAATGGAGGTCTAGATGGAGCTCTCAGTCGTGCTACCAGCATACAACGAAGCAGACAAATTGGAGAGTGCCGTAGAGAGAACGGCTGAGGAACTGAAGAAGATCACCCCCTCTTTTGAGATTCTCATCGCTGAGGATGGAAGTACGGATGGGACGGATGAAATTGCATCTGCTCTAGCTAAAAAATATGACTACATAAAGCATCTGCACAGCGAGGAGCGATTGGGGCGCGGAAGAGCTCTCACCAGAGCGTTTAAAAACGCTAACGGTGAGATCTTCGTATACTTAGATGTGGATTTAGCTACAGATATGACATACCTGAAACAACTAATTGGAGCTGTCCAGAAGGGATATGACATCTCTACTGGATCGAGGATGCTTCCAGAGAGTATGGTTAAAAGGTCTTTCAGAAGAGGAATGGCCAGTAAGGGATTTAATTTTCTGACCAGACTATTTCTGAGATCGAAAATCCATGATCATCAGTGCGGATTCAAGGCGTTCAGGCGGGACGTTCTACTAAGTCTAATAGACCAAGTCAAAGACCAGCACTGGTTTTGGGATACTGAGATCTTGGTTAGAGCCCAGAGGCAGGGGTACAGGATAAAAGAGTTTCCAGTCCGTTGGGAGCGTGGTGGCGCCACTAAAGTAGATCTGATTCATGACGTATTCGGAATGGGTTCGCAGATTCTCAGACTGTGGTGGGAGCTGAGAAGGGATAGAACATGATCCAATGGGCAAGCGTTCTGATCTGGTGGGTAATGCTCGAGATCATTGGAATCATAGCGCTCCCGTTAGTCACACATCTATGCAAAAATCTGGCAGACAAGGGATATTCGGTCTCCAAGATATTCGGGCTTCTATTGCTAACATATTTTTCATGGGTCTTTGGAACTGGCTTCCGATATGATCGCTTGGTCGTCTACCTCGCCCTTGGGATGATAGGGGTCCTTTCACTTGTAATATATCGTAAAAATGGCTTAGAACTACACAAAGACACCATGATAAAAAATGAGATGTTGTTCACAACAGCATTCCTCATTTTTGTGATGATCCGGGCATATTCTCCAGAGATCTGGTGGACTGCCGGGGAGAAGTTCATGGATTTCGGGTTCATCCAAGCGATTCTACGAAGCACCAGTTTCCCGCCCTATGATCCCTGGTTTGCCGGTGAGGCAATGCAATACTATTATTTTGGATATCTAGTTGTGGCGAACATGATTCAACTGAGCTGGGTTAAGCCATCAGTTGCATTCAATCTAGCAGTGGCGACGATGTTTGCATTATCCATCAACGCAGCCTTCGGAATTGGCTACAATCTGACGAAAAGAATGCGCTATGGTGTTGTTACAACTTTCCTAGCAGTCATCATGGGGAATACACTTGGTTTTTTTCAGTTGGTAGGAAGCGCATTTTTCCCAGAGATCTTAGAGTCGTTCGGCGCTTCTATGTCCGGAAACATATGGGAGCGCATCGCCTCTTTCAACTACTGGTCTAGCTCGAGGATCATTCCAAACACCATAAACGAGTTTCCTTTTTTCAGCTTCCTCCATGGGGATCTGCATCCACATATGATTTCCATCGCGTTCCAACTGCTCGTCATCGTTTTGCTTCTGAGTGTTTTTAAGAATGAAGATCGCTCCCTAAAAGCCTTGATGCCGGATTTGGGCGTGTTGAGCATATGTGTTGGTTTCATGTATCCCCTCAACTCATGGGAATTTCCCACATATTTGCTTCTTACAGCTATGGTACTGGTGTTTAGGCAGTACAGACTCTCGAAGATTCAGGATATCAAGAAGGCAGAGGTGTTGCTGGCATGTGCTGGTGTATGTGCATTGAGTTGGGCATTGTATATCCCATTCCACATGAGGCTTCACAACGGTATTGGGTTGGTGCTTCAACGTACAGAGATACAGCATTACTTGGTCATATATGCCCTGTTGCTGTTTCTGATGTATTCGTACCTCATCGCCAGGGTACTACCATCTGTTGAAATCCGATGGAAGTGGATCTTATCCAGCATATTATTGTTGGGAGCGATCTCTTTTGTGTTACAATTCCAACTTCTAGTCATGTTGATTCCACTCACTATTTTATCCTTGATCAGCTTGCTGAGAGAGCGTAACTCATCGATGCAGTTTGTTTCGCTCCTTATCTTGGTTGGAGCTCTGCTCTCACTTTTCTGCGAGATATTTTTCATCAAGGATCAGTTGAGCGTGCAATATCATCGCATGAACACGGTTTTCAAATTAGGCGTGCAGAACTGGCTTTTCTGGAGCATTGCTGGTGGGTTCTCGATCTATTACTTCAGGGACTGGTTTGTGCCCTTGAAAGCTAACACGGATAAGAGGAGAGTTTTATGGACGCTGGTGGCGTGTTCTTTGATCTTAGCATGCTCAGTGTACCCAGTGGCTGCAACCTATGGTAAATCAGGACGGTTCAAAGGGGATCTTACGTTGGATGGAGCACGGTATGTGGAAAGATATCATGGTGGAGAGGCCAGTGCGATTCAATGGATGGGGCAGAAGGAGGGCGCACCCATAGTCCTTGAAGCACCTGGGACGTCTTTTCAATGGTCATCACGCGTCGCTGCGCTAACTGGCTTGCCGACCGTGATAGGTTGGGCTGGCCATGAGATAACTTGGAGAAGATATCCAGAGCCCATAGTGGATCGTATGGTTGACGTGGATACAATCTACAGAACAAACAACACCGAAGCACTTCGTTTACTGCAAAAGTACGACGTCAAATACATCTTCATAGGCTCCGTAGAGCGTGCCAATTACCCGGCAGAGGGTCTGGTTAAATTCGCCGACCACCCAGAAAGTTATAACTTGGTTTATGAGAACAAAGATGTGCAGGTCTATCAAGTGAGATAGGAGCATGCTTGAATCAATACTACAGATCGGAGCCTGGTGGATAATCGTAGAGATCTTAGGGCTGCTAGCCCTTCCAGTGGTTGCATATATGTGCCACAACCTAGATGACAAGGGCTATTCTGTATCTAAGGTGGTGGGCATCCTATTCATAACATATGCCTCATGGATCATGACATATGTTGGCATCCCATACGATCTGCCACTCATCACATTTGCCATCTTACTCCTCTGTATTCTGTCATCCTATCTACTGCTGAGATCCAATAGAACCCTGGGACTGAACAAAGATACGATGATAATAAATGAGCTGATATTCGGCATCGCATTCCTCTTTTTCGTCATCGTACGTATGTATGCTCCAGAACTCAACATAAGTGAGAAGTTCATGGACAGCGCATTCATGAATGCAATCAACCGAGCCAAGCATTTTCCAGCCCCTGACCCATGGCTCTCTGGCTATGACCAATCGTTCTACTATTACTTCGGTTATGTGGCTATGACAACGCTCACCAAGTTATCCGGCATCCCTGCTCCGATCACATTTAACCTAGGTGTTGCGCTGATATTCGCGCTTTCCGTCAACGCAGCGTTTGGGATCGGCTACAATCTGACGAGGAGTCGTGTGTATGGTGCTATCATCGCCTTCTTCGTGACTTATATCGGACACTTACTCGGCTTCTTTCGGCTGATGGCGTACATGTTTAAGCCTCTCGTAGAGTTCGGATATTTTATGCCCAAGGCCGTTTACGAGGGCATGATGTCGATCGATTTTCTCTGGGCCAGCTCCAGGGTCATACCATACACGATAACCGAGATGCCGTGTTTCACCTTTTTACATGGAGATCTGCACTCACACATGATTGCGATCCCATTCCAATTGTTAGTGCTGATGTTACTCTTGAACCTGTTCAGATTCCATGTCAAAAAAGATGCGTTTTTCGACCTATCAATATTCGGCAACGACTTGAGCACCGTGTTGATCAGCATCACGATGTTTGGCTTAGCTCTTGGGTTCCTGTTTCCACTAAACTCATGGGACTACCCGACGTACGTTATCGTTACTACAGCCTCGATCGCATTTGTCTGGCTCCGAGAGAAAAGGAGGATTGTACCCGCTTTGGGAAATACCATCCTAGACTCCTCGATCATCATAGGACTGAGCGCACTGCTCTATGCCCCGTATTATCTTCAGCTAAGTGTAGAAGGCGTGAAAGGCATTGGCGTCGTCGCTGAGAGAACTGAGCTGCCTTATTTCATGATAATCTACACGCTGTTCTTGTTCATGATGTTCTCGCTTCTCATCCAGTATTCAAGGAAAAATTTCAGGTTCAGACATGTTATTCCACTGATGATCGGCGTCTCACTCTTAGCCGTCATTTCGGTGCTCCTAGAGTTTCATTTGTTGATGTTGTTACTTCCTCTAATCATCCTCTCGCTGTACTGCCTGCTTCGAGATGTATATGGGTATGAGCATACACACGAGTTGGAATACGTGTTTCTTCTTGTCCTGATCGGTGCGTTGCTCTCACTTTTCTGCGAGCTCTTCTTCATCGATGATACATACGGTCCACCTTGGGAGAGGATGAACACCGTGTTCAAAGTGGGTCTGCAAATTTGGCTCCTCTGGGGGATAGCTGCTGGATATTCAGTATACCATTTCAGAGAGCATTTTCGCGGTCTAAAAATAAATGGGTGGAAGATTATTGCATGCATTCTCATACTCATGTGTACAGTGTACCCCGTGTGCGCCACCTTCAATCGAGTAAGTGGTTTCAACAAGAGTCCCACCCTGAACGGGATCGAATACATCAAAGAAACCAACAGAGGAGAATATGAGGCCATACGATGGATCAACGAAAACATCGAAGGAAGCGCAGTGATCCTGGAGAAGCCAGGTGAATTTTACTGGCAAACGACGCGCGTCTCAACGTTCACTGGTCTTCAAACCTTGATGGGGATGTCAGAGCATGAGCATATGTGGAGAGGCAACTGGAGCTTGGTCTGCGAAAGAATGAACGATGCGAATGCCATTTATAATACAACTGACAATGCAGTAGCAAGAGATTTGATGGAAAAATATGATGTCTCATACATCTATGTAGGTGTGCTCGAACGTGGAAAATACTTAGAAGAGGGGCTGGACAAATTTGCAAACCATCCAGAATCGTATGAACTGATATTTGAAAACGATGTTGCACAGATTTATAGAGTCAAATAAAAGGGGAAGTAATATGGATGCCAATGCAACGGACGGACAGACCATTTCACTAAAAGAAAGATTAACTGAAAAAAAGACGATTCTCTCCTTTATAGTTGCATTTCTGATTTTATACCTATTATTTTCTCAGATTGACTTCATCAAAACTGCGAACATCATCAAAACTGTAAATCCCATACTATATCTAACGGCTTTCGTGATTTTTTATATTGGGTTTCCAATACGTGGCGTTCGGTGGAGAAAACTGCTGAACAACATCGGATTTAGTGAGAGCAACAAAAATCTCACCGAGATACTATTCCTTTCTTGGTTTGCCAATTGCTTGGTTCCCGCCAAGTTAGGGGATGTGTACAGGGGCTATCTGCTAAAGAAGAACTACAGGATATCGCTTTCAAAGACGTTGGGAACCATATTCGTCGAAAGAACCTATGACGTCGTCGCCTTGGTGGCATTGCTCTGCATATCCAGTGCGCTCATTTTTGGGGCTAATATGCCAGGGGAGATTGTGTTCTCGCTGTGGATTGGATGTGGCTTGGTGATTGCCCTGATCCTAGTATTGCTATCGCTAAAATACAAAACGGAATTGATGGTGAAATTGCTTCCAAGCAGAATAGAGAGTGTCATCATGATGTTCAAAGAAGGTGCTTACGGATCGGTTAGAAAGGCAATGCCCATCATTCTGTCATACACTCTTATAGTTTGGTTCCTAGAATGTGGAAGATTGCTCCTAGTAACCTCAGCAATAGGGCTAAGGATAGCGCTGCCGATAATCGTTTTTGTCGCGTTAGCGGCAGCACTTCTCACCGCATTGCCGATAACTCCCGCCGGTTTGGGAGCCGTGGAACTCGCAATCGCTGGAGTATTGATGATCGTTGGGATAGACAAGAATCTGGCAGTCTCAGTAGCGATCTTGGATAGACTTATAAGTTACTGGAGTCTGCTGATCGTCGGTGGATTAGCCTATTTCATAACGGATAAAAGGAGATAAAATGATCTCGCTTGTCATTCCCGCGTGTAACGAGGAGAAGAGAATCAGAGGTGTACTGATCGATTATCAGGCCTTTGCAGGGCAAAACTATAGTAATTATGAACTGCTCGTGGTGTGTGATGGTTGCACGGATAGGACGCCAGAAATCGTGAAAGAGTTCTGCAAGCAGAACCCGCGCATAAAACTTCTTGAATTCCCCCGCAAATTGGGGAAGGGGGGCGGGGTGCTTGAGGGCTTTAAAGTTGCAAAGGGAGATCTCATCGGATTCGTAGACGCTGATGGGTCCGTCTCTCCATCCGATTTCGATAAATTGGTGAGGGCGTTGGAAAAGGTGGATTGCGCCATTGCCTCACGTTACGTAGAGGTGTCCAGGATATTGATTCAACAACCCTGGATGAGAAGGGTTGCAAGTCGGGTGTTCAACCTGTTCGTCAGAGCGATGTTCGGTCTACAATTCAGAGACACACAATGCGGAGCCAAGGTAATGAAAAAAGAGGCTCTGGAACGTGTAATACCAAAGATGATATCAAGGGGATATGAGTTCGATGTCGAGCTGCTGTGGAGGATCAAAAAATGTGGTTATAACATCAGAGAGGTTCCGATAACTTGGAAACATGAAAGAGGAGGATTTAGCCTAAAGTATGCCCCACAGATGTTTTTCAATTTGTTAAGAGTATTTGTGTCACATTATGTTACATCTTTGCTCTGAATTTCTACATCGATTCCGGAGCTATGATTCCCAACAAATCCAAGACGTTGGCCAAAACAATTCTTGCACAGTTCACGAGGGCTAATCTTGCATTTCTTATATCTTCCTCCGCCCTAAGCACTGGGATATAACGATAGAACTGGTTGAACGTCTCAGCAAGCTCCCTAGCGTAGGTTGCGATGAGGTTTGGCTTCAGATCAGATGCAGCAGAAGCGATCATGCTGGGAAAAAAAGCCATCTTCTTGATCAGCTCTACTTCATACGATTCTTTGAGCAGAGAGGGATCGAAATCTCCTAACTGAGCTTTGCTCAGGATGCTGCATGCCCTAGCATGTGCATATTGAATGAATGGAGCCCCCTGCTTCTCAAAATCAAGAGCCTCTTCCCACCTAAAAGTCATCATTTTTTCGGGAGCCACCTTCACGGTATCAAATCGGACCGCCCCCATCCCAACGATTTCTGCAACTTTCCTCTTGCGATCTTCTGGCAGCTCTGGCCTCCTCTTGTCGACTTCGATATATGCTCTCTCAAGCGCCTCATCCAGCAGATCATCGAGATCTACGACGATGCCTTCTCTAGTGGACATCCTCCCTTCCGGCAATGATACAAATGAGTAAAACACGATCTTGGGCTCCTTCTCGATGTTAAGTATTTTCAGAGCTGCTTGCAACTGGGCCATTGCCAATTTCTGGTCCTCACCAAGCACATTTATCACGACGTCCGCATTGCTAAACTTCCAGAGATGATATGCTATATCCCTAGTGGTATAGAGCGTGATTCCGTCCGAACGCGTCAATACGAAGTCCTTTTCCAGCCCAAATTCTCTTAGGTCAAGCGTTAATGCGCCATCTCTTAGAGATGCATATCTTGTCTTTTTCAACTTCTCAATGATTTCATCTACGGAGCCGTCTCTCACGAATTGGGATTCCCACACAAATCGGTCATAGTGAACGTTTACCCGCTCCAATGTTTGCCTTTGACCTTCGATGCAGTTTTCCACGACTTTCTTGAACCTCTTGATGGTCTTAGGATCACCAGACTCGTACTTTGCCAGGACCTCATTGACTTCTACGTCTACTTTCGGATCCTCAGAGATGAGCTCGGTTGCCCTCCGATAATATCGTACTATATCGTGATCCGGCTTATCACGTTCTGGTTTTGATAACGTATTTGGATCGACGTTGTCGTAGCCCCAGACGATGGCAGCGATTTGCTTACCCATGTCGTTTACGTAAAACTGCGTCTCGATGTCATAGCCCGCACGCCTAAGAATTCTGGCAAGGGTATCACCGATTATCGGATTTCGGCCCCTGCCAACATGGAGCGGCCCAGTAGGATTGGCAGATGTATGCTCTAGGATGATTCGTTCGTCCTTTTTGGGCAAAGAGCCATAATTCTCTCCCTCTGCGGAGATTTGCTTGATAGTTTCGTCCAAAAACTCTCGATTGACATAAAAGTTGATGTACGGTCCTATAACATCTGCTTTATCAACATATGACTTCTTTGGGATTTGAATTTTTTCAAAGATTTTTGTCGCGATAATTTGGGGGGACTCTTTATATTTTGAGGAGAGTTTGAAAGCAACAGATGATGCGAGATCTGCATATGCTGACGTCTCTAAGCATAGATCTGCGACCTCATATCCAGCCGCTTCAACTGCTTTCTGTAGCAAAGATTTGACTCCATTCTTAAACTCTAGGAACATTAGACACCAGTCCTAAATCTCAGTAGCGCTGCCACACCTCCAAATGCGCTCATCAACTGCTCCCCTTCTTCGAAATCCGTTGAGATGAACTCTATCGCAGAGCCCTTCTGCTCTGCCAGTTGCGATAGTTCTGCCACGAGCTCTGGACCCAGATCCTCTGAGAGTAGCAGGGTGTCAACTGCGCCCATTTTAATGTTTTTTCTGACGTGATCCTTTCCGTAAGCAGCCAACCCCTTATCACTCACGATCTCCTCCATGAATCTGTTCATGAGCTTCTTTTCTCGCATCAGATCTAGATCAGCGAGCACTTCATGCGATGCATCCAATAGTTCATATAAGCCAGATTCATCCGTATATGAAACGTCAAATGCTCCAAGGATCTTTTGTTGTAGTTCATGGTGCAAGTATTCACCATCGATGAATTCCTCCTTTGTCGGGCTTGGCCCTCCTATAAGAATGCCCTCCATCTCTTCGGTCGCAAGAAATATCTCGTTTGCCTTGTCGCCGATCCTCTTATAAAACTCGTTGATCGCTATCAATCTCAACCGTTCGAATCTGCGCGCAGACTGCCCACCTTTTCTCTGTTTGCCGGGCACATTAGATGTCATGTGTTTGATTGCGTCGACGTGTTTTCCATGAAGCAAGCCAATAGTTGCTTCTCTTCTGTCTAATACCATCAGTCCAAACGTTTTCTTCTCCTCCAGCATGTCCTCTAGCGGTGCAAGGACGAACTCAGAACCGCACCTATATTGATATGACAGAATGGGTTCAGGTGGCTCCAGAACCAACGTCTCCATCGTGGTCTTATCTCCGCCAAGGGAGATGGTTCCACAAAAAATGACCATTCCGTTTTTGGGGGGATGTCTAAAATACTTAAGCCTGGCCATGATGGAGTCCAATGCGCTCTGAACATTGGTCCTGGTGGATTTTGATTTTATGTTCGATGCTTGACCGTGCTCGTCTCTTAGCTGCGCCATGACGTCAGATATCTGCTTATCTGGTGGGATGTAGATCGTGATCAACTCAGTCCCTTTTCCAGTTTTTTCCCTCAGCTCCTCTAATTTTCGTTTGAACTCGTATTTTTTATGCGCCTCTAACATTCAAACCTCACGCTTCATATTCAATATCACACGTGCATTTGTAGTCCTCGAAGATATCTCCAAAAGCCTGGTAGAAATATTCGCATGCCCTTTTTAGACCGTTTTTTCCATCGATTGTGAGTTTGTATATGCGCGTTCTTCCGATTTGCTCCGATTGAATTAACCCTTTGCCCTCCAAATCCTTGAGAGCAGGATATAGCGTTCCAGGATTTGGCCTATCCCCTTTCCTTTTCGCTATTTCTTCGGCTAGCTCTTGCCCATACATTTGTTTTTTGGATAACAACCATAGGATCATGAATGAGAGCATACCCCTCATATCACAACATGCTGGTGGGTTATGTCTCATGTCAGTACTGTTGGATGTCCATTGCTTTTAAAGTTTTTGATCGTCAAGATTTATATTGCACATCCAATATATAAGTAAGGAGCGATCAGCGTTTTGAGAAAAGCCTACTCCTAACATATTCAAAAGCCAGGCCAATATCGCCGAGATCTCGAACAACATAGTATATATGAAGGAGATGCTTTAACAGCATTGCCAGACAGCCGGAGAATGCAACTCCTCCTATGAGAGGTAGCACTATATCTGCCACTGCGTATTTGCCTCCGATGGACATCACAGTTCCATGTATCTTAGGTTTGTACTCCTTCTTCCTAGTCCCCTTAATTTCGGCGGTGATGTTATGGGCAGCGCACTCTGCTGTCTGAATGGCTGCCTCGGCCAGTTGCGGTAGAGGGGTTCCATCATCAGTGATGAATAGTGCACAATCTCCAATTGCATACACCTCAGGATGATCGATGACCTGTAGATATTTGTTGACCTCTATTCGGTTACGTCCACCGGTCTTTAGTCCCAAACCAGCGATGAGGTGATTTGCACGAATCCCGCCCGTCCAGATCAAAGTTCTAGTTATTATTTTCTCACCCGATTTAAGTTCTATTTCGGTCGGGCTTACTCTCATAATTGGTGAATTGACCATTAGCGTAACGCCCTTTGACCTTAGGATTCTCTTAGATTTCTCGACAAGGCTTGGTCTCAGAGTGGGCAAGATGTCCGCCAGAGCTTCCACTACAATTAAATCGATTTGATCCCTGGATATGTTGTATTTTCTGGATAAAGCCACAACCCATTCGGCCAGTTCACCAACCATCTCGATGCCCGTAAGACCTCCACCACCTACAACAAAGGTGAGTAAACCCCTTCTTTTCCCTGCATCTGGTTCCTTCTGAGCGGAGACAAACATTTCCTCTATCTGAGCCTTGATCCTCTTTGCATCCTCTAGATACCATAATGGAAAACTGTGTTCCCGCATCCCAGGAATGTTGAAGAATTCTGGCTCACTACCGACTGCAAGGATCAGATAATCATAGTTCAATGTATCAGCCTCAGTCGATATCTCTCGCCGTTGGAAATCTATTTTCTTTACTTCTCCCTTTAAAAATTCTACGTGCTTAACACATTTTTTGATGGGGGTCGTTACTACCCTTGGTTCAACCCTATTTCCTGCCACCTCATGTAACTCCGCCAATCGGACATGTACCTCATTCTTGTCGATTAAAGTGATGCTCATATCCTCGCCCAAAGAACGGCTTAATTTTCGGGTAGCATGCATTCCTGCATATCCCGCTCCTATGATGATGATGTGCTTTTTGTTTTGCACCATCAAATTCTCACTTCTTGCAAGAGGATCTAATTTCCGTTCCAACATGTTTGTTCCTGAGAACGACATCGACGATGTTTTTCGGATTAGAACCGTTTAGCACGATCGTCGGAATCTTTGATCGCTCGATGATCTTCGCTGCAAGCGGATCGAGCACTGATTCTGCTCCTGCCCTCATCTCCGTCTTCATCACAATCTCGACCAACTGCTCAGGTGTGATCTTATTCAACTTTTTGGCGCTTGGATCGCTTCTTGGATCCGTGGTATAGACTCCATCGACGGATGTTGCGTTAAGGAGCAGGTCAGCTCTAACAAATTCAGCCAAGACTGCTGCGGTAGCATCCGTTGTTTGACCTGGGATTACGCCGCCCATCACGACTATTTTGCCAGATGATACAGCACTCTCAGCTTCTTTGTAGTCCAAGGGTGGCGTTGGATTTGCATCTCCTGATAGGGCGGAGATCAACAAACGTGCATTCAATCTCGTTAGATCGATGCCTATAAGATCGCAGACCGCTTCGTTCTCACCTAGCTCCCTTGCAATTTGAATGTATTCCCGTGCAATAGCACCCCCACCAGTAACGATGAAGACCGTATGCTGAGCTGCTATCTCCTTTATCGCACCTGCGTATTCCCTGAACCTTTCCGAATCCGGCTTGTCTCCAAGTACGGAGCCACCTATCGATATTACTACTATCATGGGTAGATGATTACATGGTATATGTATAAATAACATAAACCCAAAGCAGGATATTTGGTGGCATTATGGTGAGGATCGTACCCCATAGGCATTGCACGATGTGTGGAAAGGCAGTAGAGCCAGATGAGACATTATGCTCAGAAGAGTGCACGAAAAGCTTCAACGCCAGCCAGAAAAGACAGAAAATCCTTTTCTATGGGTTTATCGTGTTGATGATCATATTGATCATATTATCGTTCGGTGGTAAGGCTTGATGTCAGAAAAATACATATATCATGGCACAGATGTCAAAGTGATGAGGGGGATAAGGTGAAACTCGAACAAGCGCTCGCGATTTCAATGGGATTGTTTCTGGTCACGATGTCTGTCGCGTCAGCAGGAGAAGTGCAGGGATCCAATTACATTCACATCGAGAATATGACGATGAGGTTTGATGGGTCCGATGCGAACATCACCGTTGAGTATAGACTTGACTTTTTCGCTAAACTCTACATGCTGCTTTTTGGCCCTAAAGTCATAGAGCCAAAGTTAGAGGGCATATTTGCTGAATTCGAAAATGCCACGATCAAAGAGATATCGCAAGAGAAAGCGGTGATCGTTGCCGTTAATGTGCTGGTATACGAAGGTGAAACTTATCACATCAACCCATATAAACTAGGACAAGAGGTCGATATACTCGTCATAGTGTTCCCAGATAATCACACCATTACGTTTAACGACAGAAATACGGTGCCATCCATCACTTACTCATACTGATTGCTTCTTACGCTTTTTACCACTTTTACCAAAAATGGATGGCAAGTGAACTACATATGTTCCATTTTCTTTCAGCGCCATGATGATTTCTTTTCGATCGAGCAAGGTTTTGAGATTCAGTTCGTATGAGCCAGGACCGAGTATCCTTATGCTTTCAATCCTTTGGATGTCCTCAGTAGGCATGGCAGGCTTGTCCTCAATCTCCACTTTGCTTATCAGTTCATCTATCGTAGATGTCTGTGGAGCGGCTTCCTCTTCGCCCATCACGTAGAGAAATTTGTTCCATCCACAACTTGGACAACCGCTTAGAATCTCTGGCGATCCATCCCTGAACAATTGCCCGCACCTGGTACACTTATGTGGCATTTCTACCCCTGTGAGCGCACAGAAACCAGTGCGCTGATAAGATCATGATCTCTTCGCAACGTCCTCAGCTGATCTGCAGGTCCTACGACTGTCAAGCGAGTCTCTATGGCTTTTTTACCAAGCAACCTACCAAGAAGGGAGAATTTTTGTCGACTAGGGTAGCTTTCGATTTCGATGCCGACAAAGTCATCTGGTGCGATCTCAGTCATGGTGATCTCGATTAGCTTCGTTTCCTCCTCTGGCGTTAAGCCTCTCTCGAGAATGACGATGTTGCCTTGCTTCACTCCTTCTAGAATGAGGTTTATTTTCTCCATTGAGGTCATGGTTGATATAAAGTCTTCTGATATCATATCTATCTGAACCCCCTGCACCTTGGTCTTTCTCTTGGTCTTTCTCTTAGTCCTCTTAGCCATCAGATCACCCAAAGTGGTTAGCTATTGCTTCATAGAGTTTGTCCACATTGAACCCCTCCAGAGCAGAGATCGGAATTACAGGATGTTGTGGAAATGCGCCCTTTATCCTAGCAGGTGAGGCCTCCGGCAAGTCGATCTTGTTTGCAATGATCAACAGGGGTAATTCTCGTGCTTCCATGTTGCCGACAACGGTAACATTTACTTGTGTGAATGGATCCTCTGTGGAGTCCATGATCAACAAAATTCCATCCAGATCGTCCAACCATTTGATTGCTTCGATAACGCCTTCTGTTGCCTCTTTCGCGCGACGCTTAGCTTCCTCTTCCTCCAGTCCAAACGCCATAAAATCGTGAAAATCGATTTTCGTCGCCAAACCAGGTGTGTCCACGATATCCAACGTCACAGTCGCACCATTAGCATTGACCACCACGCCCTCTCTTCTCCTGGCGCGACGAGTCTCATGTGGAATCTCTGACACAGGACCCATCACATCCCCGCTCCAATCGCGAATGATCCTGTTTGCAAGAGTGGTCTTTCCGGCATTTGGTGGACCGTAGATGCCTATGCGCGCCGCCTTCTTCCTGAATATCTTTTTGAGCCACGTTGGCAGAATGCGCTTGATCCCTTTTATTATGCCCATCTCATCCCCTCTTATGCATAATCTTATGCATAATTATACATAAGAATTTACATATTCTATATATATCTTTATTGATGTGGTCGTGACCCTTTTATATCTGTAAACCGTACTATCATAGTGTCGTGGTGAAATGGAGACGAGAATGTCAGTGCGGGAAATCATGACGAGAAATGTGGTTACGGCTGAGAGTAACACGAAAGCATCAGAGGCAGGAGAAAAGATGATAAAACACAACGTGGGCAGCCTCATCGTGACTGAAAAAGGTGAGCCGGTGGGTGTTGTGACCGAACGAGATCTTGTGCTAAAAATCGTCTCAAAGGACGTGAAGCCGAGTTCTCTGATGCTGAAGGACGTAATGACTCAACCACTTGTCACCGTCGAACCCAACGAAAGCATTAGTGATGCAGCGCGAAAAATGGTTAGATTGGATATACGGCGCCTGCCAGTCATCGAAAACGACAAACTGGTTGGCATTGTCACCGATACTGATATGATTGCAGTTTCATCTGAGCTCACCAACATCCTTGCAGACATCATCGAGATGAATCGCGAACACATCTCATTTCACGAAAGTAAAAAATTAACACAGGGCATTTGTGAGAGATGTGGAGGACTTTCGGAGTCTTTAGAGCTCGTAAATGGAACACTGGTTTGTGAGAGCTGTAAAGACGAAGAGTTTTAGTGGTGGAAGATTGTGAAGGTCCAAAACGCAATGTCTAAGAATCCCGTATTTGTCAGAGAGGATGAGTTCATGACTAGGGCACGTCAATTGATCCGAGACTCCCACTTCAGGAGCCTGCCAGTCGTTGATAACGCTCGTAAAGTCATTGGAATGATCACAGAGGAGGATGTTCTAAAAATTACATCCACAAAGTCAAATGTAACCGTCAAGGGATTTACCCGCAAGTGTCCGATAATTACACCTATAGATGATATAAGAGATGTCGCAATGAAGATGATAAACGTCAAAATGGGTGGACTGCCCGTAGTTATGTCCTCACAAGATATGGAGTTGGTGGGAATGATCAGCATGATGGACATATTTAAAAATATCGATCTCAATAAGATTCCTCACAAGAAGGTAAAGGAAATAATGACGTCAAAAGTCAAAGTTTGTTCTCAGAAAGACTCCGTATCAAAGGTATGGGCAAACATCCTCGAGCTCGGATATTCTGGATTTCCCGTCGTCAGAGGTAAGAACGAGCTTGTGGGAATGATCACTCGCCAAGACATAATCAGAGCTGGTTGTGCCAGGATGGGTAAGGAGTCCCCACCAGTGGAGAAGATGATGAGCACCCCTGTATACTCGGTTACTCCCGAGACGACGATAAAAGATGCTGTATCATTGATGATGGAACATGACATAGGGAGATTACCGGTTGAAAGAAAGGGCAAATTGGTTGGAATAGTCGACAGATATGATTTGACCGAAGCGGTGATACGATGAGAGGGCGTGGGGGCGTCTCTCCACTCGATAGGGGGCCAGTGGAGTTCAAATCACGAGTTTCATCTCGCCCAGGAGATGTGATGACGATCGCATCTAGGGATGTGGTCACAGTCCCACCGACCATGACGATCATGGGGATCGTAAAAACGATGGTGACTTATGGCTTTCGGAGAATCCCAGTCGCAGATGCCGGAACGAATCGACTCGTAGGAATCGTTACATCTGTTGACCTGATCGATTTTTTTGGTGGAGGAGAGCGACATAACCTGGTCGAGAATAAGTATGGTGGAAATCTGCTCGCTGCCATTAATGATGAGGTCAGGGAGATCATGGAAGATGATGTGGTAACACTGAGAGAGGATCAATCGTTAGAGGATGCACTGAACACGATGCTCAAGCATAACACCGGCGGATTACCCATTGTGGATTATAAGAACCAAATAACTGGCATCGTCTCTGAGCGCGACTTTGTGTGCTTGATCGCTGGGATGAGAACGGGAAAACCCGTCAGGGAATACATGAGTGAGCGCGTGGTAACCGCCCCTCCTAACATGTCTGTAAAGGAGGCGACCAAAGCCATGGTCAGTAACGGGTTTAGGAGACTGCCAGTCGTCAGGGATGGTGTGCTGCTGGGAATAATTACCGCCACAGATATCGTAAAGTTCCTTGGGAGTGGTGAGGTATTTAACGAATTAATCACCGGCGACGTCAGCGAGGCTTTTGGTCTGCCCATCAAGACGCTTATGTCCTCCGAGGTCATCACCATCGACCCAGAACACGATCTGGGCAGTGCAGCCGAGATCATAGTAGAAAAAGATGTTGGATCGCTGCCAGTCATCGAGGAGGGGGTCTTAGCGGGAATACTCACAGAGCGAGACTTTTTACGAGCGCTGGCTGAGTGATGGATATGAATGTAAAGGATGTCATGAGTTCGCCCGTATATGTGATTGCACCTGAGGAGTCGCTTTCACGTGCGAGAAATCTCATGCTAAAACACGGGGTAAGCAGATTGGTTGTCGTGGATGGTGAGATTCCCGTGGGGATCATCACAAAGTCTGATTTGGCATGGAAGCTGGAGCAAGACATGCCAGCATGGCGTAGGCGATCGCCTGATCGGACGCCAGTCAAGCTGGTGATGAGTGAGTACTTGATAACAACATACCCAGAGGCGTCCCTGAGAGAAGTGGCAGAGTTGATGTTGGAGAACGACATCAGTGGTCTGCCCGTCATAGAGGATGGTTTGGTTGGTATAATTACCAAACTAGACATGGTTCGGCACTTTTCTACCACAAAGTCCAGGATCAAAGTGGGTGACACGATGAGCGATTTCGTTGTGACCGTCCATCGTCATCACTCGATCGATCATGTGATCGAACAAATGGATGAGAACAAGGTCCATAGAGTGATCGTGATGGAGGATGGTGATATGCCAGTCGGAATCATCACAGAGTCAAACCTAGCGTTTACTGAGTTTAGCGATCAGAGGGGGGAACTCCCAGAGAAGGATATCAAGATGGTCAGGAAAGATGCTCATGCTGGACGCAAAAGATTTCGAGCCATACGAAAAACACCTCTTGTGGCGGAAGATGTGATGTCTGCCCCATTGATCACCGTGCGCAAAGAAGATCTCGCTGTGCATGCCGCAAAAGTTTTAGTAGACAAGGGTATCGATGGCGCCCCAGTGATAGATGATGGCTTGGTGGGTATCATCACTAAAACCGATATCGTCAGGGCGATTTCTGGAGGGATATTGGATTAAGGTAAAGGACATAATGACAAAGCCCATCACGATCGATAAATCCGAGATGTTATCTAGTGCTCTCGATCTGATGGATAAACATGATGTCAGGCGTTTGCTGGTTACGAAGGATGATAAGCTAATCGGAGTCATAACACAACGGGATATGGCAAGAGCACTTGGTACCAGAAAGAAGGGCAATTTGCCAGCATCATCCCTGCATGTAGCCACAGCGGTCGATGAGAATTTGCCAAAGGTGTCGCCAGATGATGATGTAGAAAAAGCCATCCGATTGCTTAGGGATGCATCCGTAGTGGCAGTCGTAGATGATGGGTTGGTCGGCTGGATAAGTCCAAAAGAGGTGCTAGCTGTTTTACGCCCAAAAGGATATGCTGGAGAGATCATGAATGCCCCGATCACGGCTTCGCCCAATGATAGAGTCGTCCATGTTCGGAGGAGGATGTTGGATGAAGATATCGGTCGGATGCCTGTCGTGGATGAAGGACAACTGGTTGGGATGATCACAGAACGTGATATTGCAAGAGCGATGAGGGCATTCAGAGATATAGTCCCTGAGAAACATCAGGATAGCAGGATCAAGAACCTCATCGTTGGAGATGTCATGGCAATGAACGTAAAAACGGTGAGGACGAATGCTCCCTTAGCAGACGTCATCGACGTCATGCTAAGGGAAGACATAGGCGGCGTGCCAGTGCTTAATCTAAAGGATGACTTGGTCGGGATTATCACACGTCGGGATATCATATGCAAGACGTTGGAACACTATTAAGGAATGGACTTAAAACATGGAAGAAGAATTTGAACATCTGCATTCCACTTATATTGAACATGATAGTGGTTGGAACTATCGGACTTATCATGGTAATCGGGATGGTGTTGACTGCACTGGCGCCGATAATGCCGCATCTACAAGCATCTGACATGACGCCCGAATTGATCCTTGCTCAAACGATGCCAATGATGGGCATGATTGCGCTAGCGTTCCTCGTTTTTGTGATCCTGGCGGGATTGATTGGAGCGTTCTTTGGCGCCGGAGCCATCGGAATGGCCAAAAAAGCGATGGAAAGCGGACGTGCAACCCTGTCGGACATGATGGAACATGGAAAAAGGAGTTTCATCAGCATATTCTTCGCTGACATAATCGTTGGTCTGATGTTGCTTGCAGGAATGGTCTTTCTTGTCCCAAGTCTTTTGTCCATATCTGATATATCAGCAATCCCAAAATTGCTCATAGGAGCGTTGATGTTCATGCTGTACGCTATCATCTTAAGCATCATTTTTGCGGTAGTGAGATATGCCATCGTCGTAGACGGAATTGGTGCAATCAAGGGCGTCAAAAGAGGTGCAAGGTTCTTCTTGGATCACAAGCTTGACGTGTTCCTGGTCTGGCTCATCATAGTTGCCATTTCAGCAGGTCTTTCCATGATCTCCATGATAATGGAATATGTGCCATACGTAGGCACAGTATGGCCAGTGGTCAACTTCGCAGTCTCCATCGTGGTGATAGCACCATTGTCCATCATATGGTGGACTGGACTATATATGAGTAGAGCTGAAAAGGCTACAATAGCCCTTTCTCGTTAACCAGATGAGATTGGATATGTTTGGATTCTCGGTTTTATATCTCTTCACATCGAGGTAATGCTTATTTATCTCCTTGCTGAACTACTCACGATAAGATGCCTTATAAGTTAGAATTTACAGACCACTTCGTAAGTCAATTCGAAAAACTTGGGAAAGAGCATCAAAAACGAATTTACAGGAAAATCCAAGAATTGAAGGAAAATCCATACAGGGAAAGTCATTTTAATCGATGTGGATTTGAGAAAGAAAGTTTACAAAAAAGATATTTCAAGGATCATAAGCCAAATCTCTGAGCGAACATCTTCTCGGAGATAGTTTTGCCTTTTCTGGCTTGATCGATGGACTCCAAGATCCTCTTCGCCACCTTTGGGTCGCTGAGGATTTCCAGAGTTTCTTTCATATCCTCATATTCCTCTCTTGGAATCGTGATCATGTCTTTTTCGGTTCTTGCTATTGCCATATAAGAACACTTTGGAAGTCTATTTATAATAAAATTATCTGTCAACTCAATAGTAAAAAGTAAAAATACTTTTCCAATCCCATTTCGCCCAGATGAGGTTTGGTGTGCTTCACGTGGTGAAAGACGCGATTGATGCACATTTTACCATTTTTCCACAGATAATCCCTTCACCCACTCGAAGTGCTCGTCTCTAGATACCAAGGTGCACGCATTGTTCAGCGCAATCCCGGCTATGATGGAATCTCTGATATCTATCGTCTCTCCTTTGTTTAAGAGATGGGCATATATTTCTCCTGCCTTTTCTGCACCGTCTTCGTCCAGACTCAATACATCAAACCTCGACAATAGACTTTTCACTTCCTTCAAGTCGTGTCTTTTCTTTTTTAGAACATAAGAGCCGACATAGAGCTCGAAGGCATTCATGCTCGTTGTGGCATTCCTTCCTTCTCTATCTAACTCCTCTGCCTTTTTCCTTACCCCTGGATCGCCCTTTAGTACCGCTATGAGGAAATCCGTATCCACACACCTCATTCTACTGCCTCTCTCAGCGTTTCATCGGCTTTTTTCCAGGCTTTTGGTAGAATTTCTGTGAACACTTTTTCCTCTTCTTTGGACATCTTCCATGAGCCGAAGCAGTCCATTATTTTTCCTCTCTTGCCCAGCCTTAGCATCAGCTCCGAAAAACTCTCATCCTTGCGTTTCTCTCGAGCTAGGGCTTTATATGCTTCCTCTGTTATCGTGATCGTTTTTGTCGCCACGAACATCACCATACGTTTATGTTTATGTTTAACCATATAAGGTTGACGATATACGGATTGATCATGCTAAGGACACACACAAATACGATCCATGGGGAGCGATGGTCAGATGAGGATAATATAGCTCACCCAGATGAGATTTGATGTGCTTTATTGCCAATGCGTCTATCCCATTGCAATTTGTTCCACTATTAATTCACGAAACCATGACAAAACCTATTAGATTATTTGTAAAATGAGCAATCATCCCAGGCAGTAGATTTCTAAAACGATAAAATAGAACTCCATACAAAAATCCGCTGATGAATTTTGCTAAGAATCTTTTAGTAACAAGTGTTAATCCAATAGAAATGGTTCCAATATGAAGACTCGCAAATGCTAATGAGCTCAATAATAATGCTAAAACACCAGATTTCGTCTTGATCTCTATATATCTAAATACAAATCCTCTAAATAGAATCTCCTCGATTATCGGAGCGGCTACTAGAACGGCTATAAATTCGTAAAAGACATCACTACTTCTTCCCATTGTTTGTGATAAAAACAACTGGGCTCTGACTGAGACGATACCAACCAAGACCCCAATCGCTATAAAACAGACTAATGTATTGAATTTTTCAACCTTTTTCAAACCCATTTCTTGATTTGAGTAATGAAGGAATTTTTTGTTCGCATAATATGCCAAAAATAAAGCAATTAACAGAGCAGTTGATAAGGTTGCAAAATAAGAATTCGTTAAACGAACTACTACAACGATCGTCAGACATATCAAGAGAAAAGGGATTGCTGCAATAACTCCTCCTTTAATTCCATCAATCATCTCTTGTTTTAAAGTTTTCATTCTTTCATCTCGCAAAAATATGCTTCCATTACAGTAGAATGCAAAGTAAAATTAATTTAATCAAGAATTTGGATTTTGACGTTTGATTCCAAGTTCCCCACTCGTAACCAGATAAGATTTGGTGTGCTTCAGTACTCCCGAAGGTCAAATTCTACAACCAAGTCGATGATTAGTAGTGGATCGCAAGGTAGGCTCCTGTATATTCCATGTCTATAAGTCTCTTATATAGCCGCAATTATTGCAAAATAAAGATTTACTCCTCGACTCTTCTACAGTACCGCTTGCTGCTGCGGATCCAGATGCTACTGCACAAGAAGAGTATGAATTAACCTCTTCCAACTCGGACCCGCATATGGGGCATATCTCTGGCATGTGCACCTCCTAGTAGCGTATTCCTATTTTCTGTTGATTGCGAAAATAATCAAATTCTTGGATTAATAATTCATGTAGATTATTTAATAAGGTTTCTACATTTTCTATGTCCTGCTTTATTTTAAAGTCAGTTAGCCTCCACTCTGTTGTCTTAGATTTATTAACCCAAAGCATATTTTTTATTATTTTAAGAGGGATCGCGTACCCACTACCTCTGGGCACTAATTTATGTAGTCCTCGAGCAAAATGTGTGATGTTGTTACGTAAAATAATGACATCTTCTCTTAGTTTTTCGATCTGCTTGTGAAGGCTCTCTCCTTTTTGTCCAATTTGATTGAGATATTCCCCCAACTCTTTTTCGCTGCCATAAATTCTCCCATTCTCTGCTCTCTTAACGTTTCCTCTTTTTTCCATGAGAAAAACAAGTCCCCACAAATGGTATATCTCGTTAAAAACTATGCCTAGATGCAAATAGCATAGTTCAAAAGCCTCCCAGTGCCGGAAATAACGCTCCTTCTTATCTACTAATTTAGTCGAGTTCTCAAGTTGTGTGATCTGAAAATGAGTTCCAGCCAAATGACAAAAGAGAGTGTAGTGGGCCATACATAGCTCTTGGTAACATCTTTCAATTTCTTCGCTGTTTTCACCTGGTACATTAGAAAGATTTAATCCATACGGTACTAGCCTATCCTCTACGTCATCTCTCACCCCGATAAATTTACTCCAAAACACGCCATAGTTAGGAAAATGCTGAACGATCACAGGTCCATAGAGTTGTTCTATAACGTCTCGAGTATCACTTAAAAAATTCTTCATTTTTCACCCCAACTATGATAAGACGGTTCTGTTAACTTATCGGGGCTTTGAGGATAAAAAAACTATGGTGTTAACAGTATCTATCAACCAAGTCGATGATTGGATAGTAAGACAAGTTTAGCTTTAGTGCTAGTAGGAATCTTTTTAGGGAGTTCGCATAGAAGGTAGTTAGGCGACATTGCTAGGAGATAAAATGTCTCGCCCAGAACTCGAACAATTAGAGTCGGAATTGTGGAAACATTTTGGTGCTATTAACGAAGCACAAAGAAGTATCAAGCAAAAGCTAAGTCAATATGCAGATGGCAAGAACCTTAAGGGCGACGAACTTGTGGGTTGGCTTGGAGAGATTTATGGTAAGCTTATCCTAGATGGAACATTAGTTTCAGATGATCTAGAGCACGACTAAGCGAAAGGTGGAACCGAACCAGTGCCATACCCAAAATTGAGGGCGACGATTGTCCCACCCACTTAATGTTTGTACACCTTAACGATGACTACTCCGTTGATAGAATATGGCTGTATCCGTGGGAAGATTTACGAAAATCTGGTCGGTTCAAGAAACACATTGTTCGTGGGAGTCAAAGGTCGTTCATCTTTCGAGTAAGTCCTAAATCTGATGAAAAGCATCTCATTTATAGGAGGGCAAAACTTTTTAATGTAAGAAATATTAGTAATAGTAAAGAAAAGATTTGGAGGTAAAGCAATGGCTGAGTTATCGACCCTATCTGCCAAGCACCAGGTCACGCTGCCCAAGCACGTGAGAGAGGATATTAAGGCGAAAGCAGGAGACAAAATCGCATTCGTAAAAACAGATGATAAGTGGGCCATCCTAAAAATACCGAGTAATCCAGTGGAAGCACTGAGACATCTTGGACGAAAGGCAGGGCTAAAAGGCACACCAAAAGAAATCCATGAGGAGATGGAAAGTTGGGAAGAATAGGGCTGGATGCCAACGTCTTCCTAAGCGTCCTCCTTCCAGAGGCGACGAAGACCGACAGAGAGAACGTGGAAGGGTCGGAGCGAATACTGAATGCCCTAGCCCAGGGAGATCATATAGGGATCACCAGCTCCATGGTCTTCGCCGAGATAGCCTGGGCGTTCCTCAGAGAAGATAAAGCTACGGAGGAGATGGAGGGAGCCAAATACGTGCTGGAGTCGATGAGCAATCTAGAGATCATCCCTGTGAGCAACGATATTGCATGGGGAGCCGGTAAGAGAAGGCGGAAATATCATAAAAGAGGTCAGATCTCCTACCAAGACGCCATATATCTCACGGCTTGCGTGCTAGAAAAGGTGGACGTATTGTACACCTCAGATCCAGATTTGCTCGATATAGAAAAGCCTGAGACCACAATTAAGCAACCCAAGGATTTTTAATCGATAACTCGTGCAACCACTTTATCGCCATTATTCTCATCTTTCTTAAATATACATTGCCAAAATGCCCGCTATCAACGATGAGGGGCCAGTCTCTGATACCTTTACTTTAAAAAGGCTCTAATCCTATCCAGCGCCTCTTTTATTTCTCTTCGGGAGACGGCATAGGAGCATCTAACAAATCCTTCTCCAGAGGCTCCAAACACATCTCCTGGTACAACTGCCACTTTTTGTTCCTTTAGCAAAGTTTCTGCGAACGCCTCTGAACTCATGCCCGTACCCTTTATACATGGAAAAGCATAGAATGCGCCTTTAGGCTCAAAGCAATCTAAGCCAAGCTCGTTCAGTCCCTTGACGATCAGCCTTCTTCTCCTATCATACTCTCTCACCATAGCAAGCATCTCATCCCTGCCATTTCTTAACGCCTCTATAGCTGCCGTCTGTGCCGTGATCGGAGCGCAGAGCATCGTGTACTGATGGACTTTCAGCATTGCAGCTATGATCTCGGGCGTGGAAGCTGCATAACCAAGTCTCCATCCTGTCATCGCATATGCCTTAGAGAAACCGTTGAGCAAGATCGTTTTGTCATACATTCCATTCAGAGAAGAAAAGCAAGTATGCGTCCCATCGTACGTGAGCTTATCATACACCTCATCAGATATCACGAGCAGATCTCTCTCCACAACAACATCAGCTATTCCTTCCAGATCTTTTTTTCCCATGATTGCGCCAGTTGGATTGTTTGGATAGGATAGCATGACCGCCTTTGTCTTTTTCGTGATCTTCTCCTCTATCTGCTCTGGGGTGACCTTAAAATCATTGGACATGTTTGTCGCCACTACTATGGGTTTGCCCCCAGCAAAGATCACACAGGGTTTGTATGAGACATAGCATGGCTCCACAATGATGACCTCATCCCCTGGATTTATCGTTGCGCGTATAGCAAGATCTAAGGCTTCGCTTACACCTGTGGTCACGAGAATTTGGTCCTCTGGACTGTATTGTATTGCATAATCTGAAGCGATGCATCTAGATATTTCATTCCTCAGCTCAAGCAAGCCCCAATTGGATGTGTACGATGTGTACCCCTTTTCCAATGCATAGATGCATGCCTCCCTGATGGGCCAAGGAGTAACAAAATCAGGCTCGCCTACGCCCAATGAAATGACATCATCCATCCCTATGACCATCTCGAAGTATTTTCGAATCCCAGATGGTGGAATATGCTTTACCCTATCTGCGATCATGGAGTTATCGCCAACCTCTTGGATTCCTCTTTTTCTAATAAAATATCGCCGTCTTGCTTGTATGTTTTGAGTATGAAATGAGTGACGGTGCTCTGCACCTGCTCTAATGGTGCCACCTTCTCAGCGATGAAGAATGCAACTTCCTTCATCGTCTTGCCCTTAACCAGCAAAGATAAATCGTGATCACCAGAGACCAGACGGACTGAAACGACCTCTGGGAATCTGGCAACGCGTTCTGCTATTGCGTCATAGCCAACTTCTCGCTCAGGAGTGACTTTCACCTCTATTATCGCATATACGCACTCTTCCCCAGCCTTATCCCAGTCGATCACGGTTTTGTATTTCCGGATGATCCCTTTTTTCTCAGCTTCCTTGATCATTTTCCTGACTTGGGGCTCGGGGATTTTTGTTAGCGTAGCAATCTCGCTAGTACTTATTCTTGCATCATTTTCCAGTATTTCGAGTATTTCTTTCATGGTACCTCCACATAGGCGTTGAGGTATATTAACCTTAAGCGAATAAATATTATTATCTTGAGTGCTATCTAACATGTAGAGGGATGTATTTGGCAGAAGTGAGACGTGATTATCTTACCATGGATGATCTTGCCATTAGAGGCAAAACCGTTTTAGTTCGATTAGATTTAAACTCGCCAATGGATCCCAGCACCGGGAGGATACTTGGCGAGGAAAAATTTTGGAGCCATGCAGAAACGTTAAAGGAACTGGAGAAAGCAAGGACGGTGGTGCTTGCACATCAGAGCAGACCTGGAAAAAAGGATTTTACCACGATGGAGCCGCATGCAAAAATGCTCAGAAGAATCGTGCGGCAAAAGGTGACCTATGTAGATGACGTCTTTGGTTCGCATGCCCAAAAAGCCATAGACGAGATGAAGGTTGGAGAGATGCTCCTTCTCGAGAACGTGCGATTCTACTCAGAAGAGAATATGAACAGGAGTCCAGAGGAGCATGCCAAAACGCATCTCGTGAAAGAGCTTGCACCCCATTTCGATTTGTTCATCAACGATGCATTTGGATCCGCTCACAGATCACATGCGTCTTTGGTGGGATTTACAGAAGTGCTCCCCTCTGGGGCAGGCAAGCTGATGGAAAAGGAATTAGATGCACTGAACAAAGTCCTTGTTGGTGCGGATCGTCCATGCATATTCGTGCTTGGTGGAACGAAGGTCGATGACACGCTCGATATCATCAAAAACGTCTTATCAAGAGGTGGTGCCGACAAAATCCTTTTAACTGGCGTCGTGGCAAATGTATTCTTGGCTGCATCTGGGATAGATATAGGTGCTCCAAGCCTACAGTACATCGAAAAAGAAGGATATTCGGATGAGATCCCTAAGGCAAAGGCATTGCTTCACAAGTTTGGAAACAAGATAGACATGCCCAAGGACGTTGCTCTGAGCCAAAAAGGTAAGCGCGTTGAGATCGCGATAGGGGAGTTGCCTGCCAAATATCCAATTTGGGATATAGGCCTTGAGACCATCGTGGCATTCTATGATGAAATCGAGGATGCAAAGATTGCTATACTACATGGTCCAGCAGGAGTGTTTGAGGAGGAAAATTTTGCGTTGGGAACGTTTGAGATACTTGAAGCCGTCACCGAATCAGGGTTTTCCATCGTGGGAGGTGGACATACAGGGGCTGCTGTGCAAAAGGCTGGGCTTGAAAGAAAAATTGCACATGTGAGCACTGGGGGAAGTGCATGTATTAACGTGCTTGCTGGAAAGGAGTTGCCTGGAGTAGAGGCACTCAAGAAGGCGGCAAAACGATTTAGAAAGTAACATTTATGCCTGATCTTGCTAATAATAATGCGCCTCGGTGGCTCAGTCTGGTTAGAGCGAGTGACTTGTAACCGAAGGGCTCCGCCCTGCTCCATTTCAAGAAAATGCGAGCTGTTTCATTCCCCGAAGGGAATGTGAGCACCCACAGATCTTTGATCTGTGGTTTTTCGAAACCCAGTAGCAAGGCATCACTAGGTCGAGGGTTCAAATCCCTCCCGGGGCTCTTATCCCAGCAACTTCACTAGGAGCGCCTTCTGGGCGTGCAACCTGTTTTCAGCCTGCTCAAAGATGACCGAGCGCGGATCATCGATTATATCTGGGGCGATCTCCTCGCCTCTGTGGGCAGGCAGACAATGCATGACGATCACGTCGTGTTTCGCCTTGTCCACAAGTGCCTTGTCGATCTGGAATGATCGGAAATTACGCAACCTTTCTTCTCGCTCCTCATCGAACATGGACACCCAAACGTCCGTATAGAGCACATCTGCATTCTTCGCCGCTTCTATGGGGTCATGTGTTATTTTCGCATTTCCTCCAAGATCTTTTGACTTTTCCACGATCGTGGCATTTGGCTCATATCCCTTCGGACATGCCACCACGATGTTCATTCCTGTAAGGGCACAGGCTAGTATCGATGAATTGCACACGTTGTTACCGTCTCCGATCCAGCCGAACTTCAGGCCCGAGAACTTCCCCTTGAACTCATAGATCGTCAGCAGATCAGCAAGGGACTGGCAGGGATGCTCGACTTCAGTCAGCCCATTGATGACAGGAATGGTTGCGTGCTTTGCGAACTCAGTCACTATATCATGAGTTGCTCTGATTGCTATAACATCTACATATCCTGATAGCACGCGTGCGGTATCCTCTATGCTCTCACCTCTTCCAAGTTGTATGTCCTGCCAGTTGAGATATAGTGCATGACCACCAAGAGAGGTCATCGCCACTTCAAATGATGCTCTTGTGCGAGTGGATGGTTTTTCGAAGATCATCACCAAACTCTTATTTCTAAGCAAATCGACTGTCTTGCCATGCTTTCGCTTTTCTTTCAGATCCTGTGCTTTGTCGAGTATGTCCATGACACCCTCAAGCGATAGGTCTGCCATTGAAATGAGATTCATTTTATCCTCTCAGCGATTTCATATGCTCTACGCTTTTCCTCATGTGTTCCTCCGAAGCAATATCCCACCTGTTCCATAATGGCCCATCGATGGCTACGATGCCTTCTAACGAAATATTTCGTGCATCCTCAATGCCATCTGCAATGCCTACGGTGCATACGGTTCTCGAACCTAATGCGAACGTTTCTTTTCCCCTAAGCTCCATGGACCCTGGATAAATTCTGATGGCATCTCCATATTTCTTGCTAAGTTCATATGCTTTGCTAAGATCGACTCTATCATCACCAGAAAATCTCTTTCTATATCCACCATAGGTCATTGGCACTGCATAGGTGACAACGCTTGCCTTTTTGGCGAAGTTTAGTCTCGTTAGATTACCATCGAGGATGCTAAAACAAACATCAACGAAATCGTCCTCTAGGGTTGGGAGCAAATTTTGTATTTCTGGGTCTCCTGGGCGAGAGTTGATCTCAAAAACTTTTACCCCTTCCCCTGCGCAAACATATGCCATATACAGAGGTATACCACGCAACTCATTGCTCCCATTGCCTCTTAATTCTTCGAATATTTTTTTGCCGATCCCTAGCGCAGCATCCCAGTCTTCTTGGTCCATGAAAGGTAATCTTGGCCCAGGAGCTTTATAAGAGCCCATACCACCCGTATTTATGCCCATATCACCATCAAATGCCCTTTTGTAATCTCGTACGGCGTCCGTCGCGATAAGGTGTTTTCCGTCCGAAAAAAACTGCAAACTGAACTCCTCTCCTTCGATTTTTTCCTCTATTATCACAGGGCCGTACTCGTAGATGGATAGAAAGTGGTCGAACGCCCCCTCCCTGGTGGAGAAGTGATCTCCCCAGATGCCGACACCTTTGCCCGTCGCTGGAGCGTCTGGTTTCACAGCGACTTGATTCCTTAGCTCATCTAACCAAGAGTAAACGTCTTTTCTCAACTCGTCTTTGCTAGAGTAATCTTTTGGATTAAATACCTTAAACCTGGGATTTGCATCCGGGAAGCACTTTTCTAATAAGTAGCGTTGTGAAACCTTGCTTCCCTCAATGGCATATTCTTTCGTAGGACAAATCATCGGAATCCTGGTTTCTTTCTCGATGACGTCACGAACGCCCTCGATTATCGGACCTTCTGGTCCGACAATCCCAAAATCGATTTCATCCTTATGCCTTTTGGCGAATTTACATATTTTCCCCACATCCAGCCCAATTTCATACTTGGTGGCTCTCTCCAGTATAAATGGATTTTTTTGTTTATCTGCATCAAAAATATCCACCTCATAATTTTCACTCCTCCACAAAGAATCTGCAATAGCAGCCGCCCTTGAGCCGTAACTAACGAGCAGAATGCCAACCTTTTCCATCAAATCACCTCTAACAATTCACTTGCTTTAGCTATAGAGACCAACGAGACTCCTATCGCATGCAAATTTTCTCTAGCCCCTTCTTCTCGGTCAATGACTGCAAGGACGGAATTCACGATCGCTCCATGATCGCGTAATGTTTGCACTGTCCTAACCGCCTCAGAGCCAGTTGTGGCAACATCCTCGATTACGAGGACGTTCTCTCCTGGGCAGAGCTCTCCTTCAATTGCCTTCTTTGTTGCATATCCTTTCTTTTCCTTCCTGACGATCACATAGGGCAATTTGCTCTTGATGCTTGCCACTGCAACCAACGGGACAGATCCAAGTTCGATTCCAGCAAGCTTTTGTGTGCCTGGTGGAATCAACTCTGAGATCTCTTTGCCTATGGCTTCCAAGCACTTGGGATCTGTCTCGAAGATGTATTTATCGATGTAATAACTGCTTTTTGCGCCAGAGGAGAGCGTGAAATCTCCAAATTTGATGGAATTTTTCAATGCCTTTATCAGTTCCCTATCCTTCATGTTCCCTCCTCATCTCATCGCTTACACAATCAGCGCACACGGTCAGCATGGGATAAAAATGAGTTGCGCACACATGCTTGCCACATACTATACATATCCTGGTCTTTGTCTCTTTTCCACATATCTCGCATCTCATTACCATGGCACATCCTTTTTTCCCAACTTATGACCTATGATGTTTGTAATCCTATGTAGTAATGGTGTTATGACCAATATAACGATTACGTGGTACGATGTGAAATTCTCTATGAACCATGGATGAGCGAACAAAATCAAAAATAACCATGCACCTAGGATAAAATCCAGTTGATCCATGATTGGAGCCTTCGCCCCCCTTTCCATATCTAGTCTTCTTTTGATGAAACTCTTGCACAAGTCACCAAATAAAGCTCCAAATGTCAAACAAAACAATACAAGCAAAGGAAATGGACCAAAACTTGGAAGCAATACAGTCTGTGCACTTCCTGTACACATGCCAACGACAATTCCTCCGATCAAGCCTTTCCATGTTTTTCCGTCCCCAAAAATCCTTCTACCATCGAGAAAATTCTTCCCAAGATCGATGGGTCTTCCGCCGCCAGTTAAAACTGCAAAGGCATTTGTCACATATGCAGGTAGCATGAGCCAGATTGCAACCAATATCGTCCTAAGCAAATGAACACCGAAAATGTTTTTTGCCTAGGAACTGATAAACGTTGTGAGACTTTAATTATCGAATTGGAGGCGTATGGTATTGGGCTCTTACCAAAGCAGACTTAATTATGGGCTGCCAAAACATACCACTTCGTTGTGTCCAGAGTGCAAGAAGGTCATTGATGCGAGCATCTTCGAGCGAGATGGTGCTGTTTGGATGGCAACTGAGTGTCCTACTCATGGACAT
>JASEEV010000012.1 GCA_030019435.1 Methanocellales archaeon
TGGGGCTAAATACCATTAGGTTAGAGGAACGGATCGATTCCAATACCAAAAATTCACTTTTCGATATTGAACTTTTGGCAATAATTTTGTGTTTTTTCATAGGATATAGTAAAAAGTTCTAAAACTTAAGTCTTTCGATTACATCGGTGGTGCTGTTAACTTAAGTAGAAATGATGATTTCAAAACGACTAACATCTACTTGACATTTTAAGAAATCCTGAGGTTAACACCGCCTTTATAGGCTAACTATAATATAGTAGTTTAACAAGATAGCATCTGGTGATGCATCATGACTCTCTCGGTCTCAGACTTAGAGGCAAGATTGGTCAAGGTGGACGAAGAGCTTCACTCCATCTTGAACAGCATAAGGAAAGGAAAAGAGCGGTACGACGTCAAGAAAGAAGTGGAAGAGCTCAAAAGTCTGATCGATAGAATTGGAAAAAACCGGTTAAATACGACAGATACCACGAAAATCATCAGAGAGATGCGAGAGAAGTCATATGACCTCTGATTCTCATCCAGAGCCTGAAATACCAGTCGACTTGACTATAGATTCAAGCATACTTGTTAAAGCACTAGTTCATCCTCGCCGAAGAAAGAAGGACGTGACCTACAAGCGACAATTAGCATTACACCAAAAGGCGTTGGAAATTTTTGAATGCATAATTCGAAAAGAGAGGATGATGTTTATCCCTTCTGTTGTTTTGGTAGAAGTCGCTGCAGTTATATCGAGAATAACCAATAACAAAGAAAATGCCATCGAGGCAGTGGACAAAATCCGTAAACACTCTCATCGAATCTTATCGGATTCTGAGATTCTTGAGGAGTCCATTACTATTGCGACAGAGACCAAGGCGAGTGGTTTTGATAACATAATACTTGCGTGTGCTGAGCTGACTGAAAGTGCGTTAATAACCGACAACTCAAGACTACATGAGATCGCGAAAGGGCGTGGAATTAAGAGTTATCTGCTGAAAGAACTTATAGATCCAGAAATTACGCCGTATGGCCTGGCAGAGGACAAGGAATATTCATATGAGGATATTGATTGATACCAAAATAAGTAGTCAAAAAGCGATGCGGCAGATACTTTCAAGAGATTGCCCCAGTTGAGAACCCACTGGGCGTGTGGTTAACGATATGAATCTCGGTGGCTACTTTTCAAGCCTGACGATGTCATCAAATTTGTCATAGTGAAGGGAATAAATCTCCTTTATCCTCATCTTCCGCATGGTCAAGATGTGATGTGCGTCTATGAAATCTACATCATATTTGTCATAAAGTTCCAGGATCTTATCTGACATGGCACGATTTTCTGCCCCGACCACGATCTGGATTACATAGTTGAGAGGGACGATATCGTGTATGGTGCTGGGGTAAAGAACACTCTGGGTTATATTGAGGTCGAGGATTTTGATGTCCTCTTGGATATATGTGATTATTTAGGAGTCAAACCTTTGTGCATTTTCAGATTTGCACCAAAAACCCAGATTAACGAAATAAGGCGTCGTGGTGGCTTCGCTTGGATATTTAAGACCCGAATCTATCCTCCTGGAAACAGGACTCTGGTGAACGCGATTTACAATACAATGGGTCTACCTGTTCAGATTTGGAGACGCGTTCCAGACAGTACTGCAAAGAGATTTTTGGACTGGCACGAAAGACAAATAGAAAAATAAGATAAGGAGATAGCTTATACCTCTATTGAATACATACTCTCTACCTAAAAAAGTTTGATCAAATTATCAGAAGTCCCTATAATGCAACAGAGCCGCTAAACGAAAAGTCTTTAACGTTCAGTATCAAAGGAGGATTCATGAATCTAAACAGGATTGGTCACGAGGCAGAGAAATTTTACGATGAACACAGAGATGAGCTTGAGAAGAAGTATCGAGAAAAGATCATTGCCATCGATATCAGCGAAAAAAAGTAATAGCAGCTGGTGAAGACCTCAGGCAGATCATGATAGAGGCGAGGAAACGAAAAGTTGGGCATGAAATAGCATATATGTGTGTTGGTGAGGATCGGGCAGTTGTCAAGATGAGATAGGTGATGACTTGAAGATCTTTGATTACATTGATGAGGATCCACTAGTTCAGATAACCATTTCAAATCCAAGAAACGAAAAAAGAACATTGGCGTATGCAGATACAGGTTCAACCGTCCTAGCAATTCCTAAGGACATATGGGATTACTTGGGGCTAGAATATACTGAGAGTACAATGGTTGGGACCGTTCACGGACTAGATTGGGCATGGATGGATTGGGTGGACGTAGAGTTTATCGACAATTTTGAACTTGTCCCCGTGATCTTGTCAAAAGATCCAGAGGTTATCCTGGGGAGATTTATCCTTGATCGTGGTGACATTTGACGGTAGAACGAAAAAGCTCAAAGTAGAAGATTAGATGCTTTGCGGTCACTCAGGCAATGTAGATCGCAGGTCTGCCAGGAATTGCAAGTCTCCTTTTGTTCTGGGGATCGTAATCAGCGTCTATCTTGATGCGTAAGCCAACCTCGCCTGAGATGAAGTCTCTTGCATCTTCTAATATTTCCCTTTCATTCATTCTCTTGACGCTCATCCTCTCTGAGACGATTTTCTTGATGAGCTCTGAGACTTCCTTGCCCCTTTTCCTCAGATCATCGTCTTGCATCGCCTCTTTCATCGCATCCTTGCCTTTATCAGCGATCTCTAATACCTTCCACTTCCAATCCTCTGCAGTATATATATATGCAGTTTTCGCGTCTCGAATTCTGGCAATCTGGATGATCTCCTTTATATCTGCTATTGTATCTTTGACGAACTCCTCAGCCCCCTCGATGTCATCATCGATTCTCTCTTCGTCGTACGTTGGATATTCAGCTAGGGAGATGAAGCCCTCTTTGCCCAATTTTTCCCATATTTCCTCACATATGTGCGGCACGAAAGGTGCCAATATTTTCGTCTGAGCTATGATAAACCAATCCATCAATTCCCTGTTAGGCTCAGCTCTTTTTAAATACCATCTCAAATATCTCTGCAGGTCGAAATAGCCTCTTTGCATTGCAGTCCTGAACTCCGTAGCATCCATCGCTTCTATGGTGGCTTTTATCGTTCTGTTTACGACAGATAGGAGCCAATGATCGATGTATTTTATGCCATTTCTGCCCTTCCCATAACTTTCAATGGCAAAGTCATGCCACTGCTCTAGTTTGGAGCCTATGGATCTTGCGAACTCGGTGTCCCAATTTGGATCATCGAGTCCTTCACCGCCATACATCAGCGTCAATCTGGTGACGTCTGCGCCATACATGTCATGAATCTGCCGCAGGGTGTAGAAGTTGCCCTTCGATTTGCTCATTTTGACTCCATCGATCTGAATGAAGCCATTTACTCCGAACGCAAGCGGCCAATATTCCTTTGGGAACAGTGCTGCATGGTTAAACAGGCAGAATGCGAGATGGTTCTGTACAAGATCTTTGCCAGAATTTCTGAAATCGAACGGATACCAATATTCGAACTCAGCCCTCATTTTTCTTAGTATGTCAACGGATATGCCTACATCTCTTGCAATCTCCTCATCGTTTCCAACGCCCATGAAGATGTGGTCGAAGAATGCATCCGTCAGCTTCTCCGCCCTAATGTCATATCTTTCATTCTCCAAGTAGTGAGCGATGGTGTAGTATGCCATGTAGATCGTCGAGTCCGATAAGGATTCTATCACCCATTTCTCATCCCATGGAAGCGTCGTTCCAAGCCCAAACTCCCTGGTGCAAGCCCAGTCCTTCAACCAGTCGATGACATAGTCGAATTGCCTCCGAACCTTTTCAGGATAGAGAATTATGTTATCCAGGGCTTCGTGTGCCCTTTCTTTCCATTTTGCATCGGAGTAATTCAAAAACCATTGATCTGACACGATCTTCACGATGCATTTGGTCAAGCACCTACAGATTACATCTTCCGATAGCTCATAGAATAATGCAGCCTTGTTCTCCGCAGTAAAATCGCTGACGATGGCTCCTTTCGCCTCAAAAACCCTTAACCCGACGTACTTTCCAGTATTTTCGTTTAATATGCCAGTATGAAATTCCTTCTTGTAAATTTCCTTTGTCGCCTCCTCCAGCCTTGGATCCTCTTGGCATACTATCCCCATTTTTTCCGTTATCTCGACGGCAGGATGCGCTCCGTAACCGGAAACTTCGATCAATGAAATGGGCTCTATGTCCTTTACCAGAGTACGAGGGACTCCATATCCTTGCGGATTCTCCCGCACGTCTTTCAGGGCAGCATAGTCATAAGGAGCATGCGAGGGAACGGACATCACTATACCTGTTCCTGCATCGGATTTGACGAACGCCGCAGGAAGAATTGGCACTTGCCCTCCAGTCACTTTGTTCGTGCAGTATTTTCCGACTAATTCCTCGCCTTTTAGACCTCTAGCAATCTTCACGGCGTGTTTTTGCGCTTGTAGTTTGTCGGCGGTCTCCTCAGATATGATCCAGATTTCATCATCCACGCTTGCTTCAACGTAGTCGGCATCAGGCTTGATCCATAGATTGGTGACGCCAAAAGAGGTTTCTGGTCGATAAGTCGCGGTCGGCAGCACTTTACCATCCAAATCGAACTTGATCAAGTATGTCTCCTCTGGAGTGATACCCTCCCCCTCCAGACGTGCATGGTCTCCCACCGGAGAATGACATTTTGAGCACCAGACCACAGGGTGCTCTCCTTTTGCGACATAGCCTCTCTCCTTTAACTTTCTAAACTGCCATTTGATGAAAGCATCATGATGTGGATTCAATGAAGTCGTGATGAAGCTTCGCCGCCAGTCTATGCTCACGCCTAAATTTTTCAGATCTTGCATCGTCTCTTTGGGAAAGAAAGACGTCCAGTATATCGGGTCTGCAAAATTGGGTATCTCCTCAGGAGGAATGTCCATTTGTCTCAAGATCTCCATCTGAACTTTCTCGTTTTCTGCTATTCTCTGTGCAGCAGCTATGATCGGCGTGCCGGTGCAATGAAACGCGAAGGGGAATAAGACATTATAGCCTTGCATTCGCTTGTATCGTGCCAATACCTCCACCCTCATCAAAGAAAACGTGTGTCCCAGGTGGAAGTAGCCATTCATGTATGGGTATGGAAAGTTTACAAAAAATTTCTTTTTAGACGTATCTATCTCTGCCTCAAATATCCTTGCCTTCTCCCAAGCGTTCTGCCACTTCTCCTCGATTTGGATGTTCAGCGGAAACATCTCCTGTGATACTTGTCAATTAATCCATATAAACTTTGATGAGAAAAACAATAGGTGTCAGGGAGAAGACCTACTTTTTATTCCTCTTTTAATAAAGAGGGATGTCACTCCACCCTGCCCATCTTGATCAACGAATGTAGGGGGACTCCCGCCACGGACTCCAATCCTTTCTTATCGATCATGACCGAGATTGCAAGAGGTTCCGCACCCAGCTCCTCCAGCACCTCAACCGTCTCTTGCATCGTAGCTCCGGTGGTGATAACATCGTCGATGATGATGCATTTTCTGCCTTCAACTTGGGCAAAGTTATGACTGAACGTGCCCTTGACATCTTGCTTAGCTCGGTGTTTGCTGGGAAGGAAGACCGCTAGTTCAGCTCCAAGCTCATCCGCAACCAGACTTGCAAATGGTATTCCGCTTAGCGCAACGCCCACGACGACATCTATATCCTCATCGAGAGATTCTAAGACCATATCGGTAAGCGCAGATGCGATGTACCTCATTCTTTGTGAGCTCAATCCTATTTTGCTCCAATCCACGAATATGTCCTTTGGAGCTTCTTTGGTAGGGCGTGTGAGCAACCATGTGGCAGTTTCGCTTGATACGTTAAGCTCGTCGGCAATTTCGCCAGATCTCAGCCCCTTATTTCTCAGTTCCATCGCCTTTTTGACCAGTTCATCGATATTCATCCAATTTCACTCCTTTTTTCAATCTTGAGCCGCACACTGGACATGTGTTCCCACTTGGAAAACATCTATTACATCCAATACAATGTTTTTCCCATATTAAAACATCTCGGATTCCTTTCTGGACGATCGGTTTTACCTGGATTCCAAGTCGAGATGCCATATTTTGAATTTCGTAGTCATCAGAGACAAGATATGCACCTTCTCCTATGTACTGAAAAGCCTTTGCCAGTAAATGGATGTCCGTTCTGGATAACGAATCGAAATCTCCAGTCCTCTTTGCCTCTCTCTCAACCAAACTGATGTAACGTTTTTCCGCTCGCTCAACCTTCATGCCAGCATCTTTTGCCAGCTCGAAGAGCATGGCGGATTTTTCATCCTTTAATTCCGTCATTACATCTGGCACCGTGATCAGCTCTCCGTCTATGCGAAACCCATGGATGAATACCATGGCATCTAATACTAATTTAGACATCACTTTTCAAGGCGCACGCCCAATCATAAATTTAACCGAGCAAAGACGAAAACTTTATACTGCGCCCTTCTAATCGCTTTAGAGGTGAAAAGACATGGAGCTCCCAATTGCACCTGTAGGTAGAATCATAAGAAACGCTGGAGCGAACAGGGTCAGCGAGGATGCCTGTGAGGCATTAGCAGATGTATTAGAGGATTATGGACTTAAGGTATCAGCAGAAGCGATCAAATTAGCGAGACATGCTGGTAGAAAGACCGTTAAGGCGGCTGACGTCAAACTAGCAGCCCAGAGGTTTTAAAACGCCAAGGCATGTTAAAGTCACAACTACGCCCGCAATCAGCACGCCAAGAAGGATGGCAGGAAGTGCATGCTTAAATTTGATCCCAAATACAAAAGCGGCAGCACAGCCAGTCCAAGCCCCAGTGACCGGAAGCGGAACTGCGACGAATAGCGATAATGCGATGGTGCCGTATTTTTCAAAACGTTCGTTATGCTTTCTATGGGTTCGCGTGAACAACCAATCAAAGAATTTGTCCCAGCTCTTGTAGCGCCTAAGGTGGTTGGACACAGGCTCTAGCCATAATAACAATGGAACAACTGGCAGGAGATTTCCAATCACTGCAAGCATGTATGCCGTCAAAGGATTAAAGCCATGCATCATCGCCACGGGAATCGCTCCCCTGAGCTCTGATATGGGCATGGCTGCGACCAAGATTACGGAAATCCAGTTTGGGATTGACATCTAGCTATCTCCATTTTGCCTTGTCTAACGACTCTGATATAAGCGTTTCTATGTCCAGCTTGCTTTCCGCACCGATTACATCATCGATCTTCGCAAACGTCTCTGGATATTTTGGGACTGCAGTGCAACTTGTTTTGGCGGAGGTGGATGCGTCAAACGTCCCGATCCTTCTTGCCAGAGCGGTGATATCAGATTTATCGGCTCCGATCAATGGATGATAGATCGGAAAATCAATGCCCCAAAGCTCAGCAAGCATGTTTGCCGAGGTCTGGGAGGCAACTTGTCCAAGTGACGAGCCTGTTACGATGCCATGAGCTCCTTCCTTCTTCGCAATCTCCACAGCAATCCGATACATCATTCGCTTGCACAGTATGCATCTCAGCTTCTCATCGCAGTTCTCTTGAATGGCAAACAAATTACTTCCGTGGGGAATCTCATAAACTCTCATGGGAAAATTTGGCGCCCAACGTTGCAATATATCGATGCATCGCAGTGCGCTGTTCTGCATCGCTTCATCTGAAAACGGCTCGTTGTCGTAATAGAGAGGTATGATCTCGCAACCCCGTTTCATCATCAGCCACGCTGCCACAGGGGAGTCGATGCCTCCCGATACCAGGGCGATCATCTTTCCCTGTGTTCCAATCGGAAGACCCCCAACGCCCTTGACGATCTTGGTGTAGACATATGCCCTGTCTTGCCTAGCTTCGACAAATATCTCCCTATTTGGCGCACTCAGATCTATTCTCGGATTCTTGCTTTTCACCCTATCATATACCTCGCTTCCACATACCACTCCGATATCTCTCGTGGAGAACTCATGAGCTCCAGCTTTGTGAGCTCGTATGGCAAACGACTCACCCTTCTTGATGATCGCTTCGCCAAGCTCTGCAGATGCTCGTGCCATCGCATCTAGGTGAGGTTCCGTGGTGATCACCGAGCTTGTGGACACGACACCAAAGACATTAGCTATTACATCAGCGATGCTCTCGTCAGAGGCATGGATGAGAATCCTCCCCCAATCTCTCCTGACGCGAGAGTATTCCTTCTCATGAAATTCAAGCATAGCTCTGATGTTATCGACCAATATGCGTTCATGCCTTCTCCTAGTGCGATCGCTCTTCACCCCTATCTCGCCGTAGCGGACCAATATCGCATCATAATTGAGTTTCATCTCTCCATATATCCTCATGAGAATAGTTTAACTTTGTGGAAATCCCACGGGGATTACCGCTCCTTCTAAATCTTCGATTTAGGTGGCTCCGAAAGGTAAAAAGCCAATGATGGTCTATGGAATAGCATGAAACTGGATGAGATGGTAATCACCAAAGCAATCGTTGAGGATTTCATGAACGTCTTCTTGGATTATACAGAGGTAGATGTCGCCATAGCAGGTGCAGGACCGTCTGGTATGGTGGCAGCTTATTATCTTGCCAAAGAGGGCGCGAAGGTTGCAATCTTTGAGAGAAAACTGAGCGTTGGTGGTGGAATGTGGGGCGGGGGGATGATGTTTCCCCGCATCATCGTTCAAGAAGAGGCTAGGTACATCTTAGATGAGCTTGGGATCAATTATCGAGAATATAAGGATGGATATTACCTTGCAAGCTCTGTCGAAGCGGTGGGAAGACTGGCAAGTGAGACGATAGCTGCAGGTGCCCAAATATTCAATCTAATGAGCGTCGAGGACGTCATGATCAGGGATGACCGCATAGTGGGTGTGGTCATAAACTGGAGTTCCGTCGAGCTTGGGAAATTACATGTGGACCCGCTGAGCATCCGCTCTAAAGTAATCATAGATGCCTCTGGTCATGATGCTGAGATCTGTCGAATCGTCGAGCGGAAGATTCCCGCTTCGTTAAAGGTGCTTGGCGAAAAGCCTATGTGGGCAGATGTTGGCGAACGTTCCCTCTTAGAGAACACCAAGGAGGTCTACCCTGGCTTGATCGTGGCAGGAATGGCAGCCAACACCGTAGCAGGGGGTCCGAGAATGGGTCCCATATTTGGAGGAATGATGCTCTCTGGCGAAAAGGCTGCCAAGTTAGCTCTCTCCAAACTGTAGGTCACGAACGAAAAGTATTAATATAATATCAATGAGTTAATCCTCGGGGGATGGACGTTTGATGATTGAGGATATTTTAACCCTATATTATACTGGAGCTGCGGTCATCATCTTATTTTTCACACTTTACGCATTCATGAGATTTAGCCGGACGGATAAAAATGTGCTCAGAGCAAGGATCTTTTTGAACGAAGACATTTTGAACAAGACGTGGGCGTATGGCTCAGTTGCGGGAACATCGCTTGCGATTCATGAGCTTAGCAGTTCTATCGTGAGCGAAATACCATATGTCTGCGAGACGGCAAAGGTCGTTTTTCTAACTGCGATGGTCATGATGATCTATCAGTGGTATGGGTTTGGGAGAGGGCTATAACCTAGAATTTGTATCCTATTTTCCTCAAGAACGTCTTTCGCTCTTCCACATCTTTGGGCGTTTCAATGCCTTTTATGCTAGCTCCATCGATGATGCCAAGGATTCCTCTGCCTTGTTGGGTTTCCGTTACTATCACTTCTACTGGGTTTGAGGTGGCACAGTAAATTCCACAGACCTCTGGGACGTTCTTGATCGCATTCAGCACATTGATGGGATAGGCATCACGCAAGAATATCAAGAAACTGTGTCCACACCCAAGCTTCAGGGCATTATCTGCAGCTGCTTTTTTCAGCTCAGAATCATTGCCCTCACATCGCACCAAGCAAGGGCCGGATGCCTCACAAAATGCGATGCCGAACTTTGCGTTTGGAACGGTACTCACGATTGCCTCATACAGATCTTCCACGCTCTTGATGAAGTGCGTTTGCCCCAAGATTAGGTTCGAGTCAGCTGGCAATACGATTTTAACGGTCTCAAGTTCCATATCAATCCCCATTATACTATATCAGGATGTATTTTATTATTGGGTGCTTGCATGAGCAAGACTGGAATCGTGTATCACCAGGATTATCTGAAACATGACCCAGGCCGGGGCTATCCAGAGCGGCCGGAGCGCCTCAGGGCCATCGTGGACGCGCTCAAGCGAGTTGGTTACTGGTCGTCTCCAAATGTGCGGGTGATTAAACCAACCCCTGCGACGCGTGCAGACTTGGAACTTGCGCACGATCCCGAGTACATCGCGTTAATCGAGCGGCTCAGTAAGTTCGAAAAACCGCTTGATGCCGACACGCCCGTCCATGCAAACACATTCGAGCTTGCGCTACTGGCGGCGGGGGGCGCGATCGCAACTGGTCGGGCAGTTACGACCGGCGAGGTGTTGAACGCGTTTGCCTTGGTTAGGCCACCAGGACATCATGCCGCGCGAGCGAGCGGCGGCGGCTTCTGCTATTTCAATAACATTGCTGTGGCCGTAAAATCGATGGGTTTAAAGACATTGATTCTGGATATCGATTGCCATGCTGGAAACGGAACCATGGATATTTTTTGGAGGGACGATTCCGTGCTTTACATATCGTTGCACCAATGGCCTTGTTACCCAGGAGTGGGCTGGTGGAATGAGGTCGGCGCTGGCGCTGGAGAGGGCTTCACCGTAAACTTACCGCTTTATCCAAATACTGGCGATGACGTGTACATGTGCTTTTTAAAGTCGTTCGTCCCTCCTTTAATGGAGCAATTCAAACCAGAATTGATCGGCATTTCTGCTGGGTTCGATGCGCATCGATCTGACCCTTTGACGCAGATGAATATATCCTCACATACATACTATCAAGTGGGAAGGCTCGTATGCAAATCCAAAGTTTTCGCCGTGTTGGAAGGGGGATATAACTTGGATGCCCTACCTCGCGCGATACTCGCTTTTCTTGTGGGAATAAGGGATGGGCAATTGGCTGCTGAAGAAAGACCCACGATCACGCAGGAAGAAATCAAAGAGAAGAGCACCCAAAGGTTAGAAGAGATCAAAAAATTTCTCTCTAAATATTGGGATTTATGAACCAAAATTTAGCCTGCTCATATCTCAGTTTTTTAGAATCACTTAGGTATTGATACCCCCCTCAAACATGTCGATTAGCTTATCTCTCTTCATAACAATGTTCCTAGCTGATTCCATAGAGCTGTTTAATTCCTCTTTAACAGAATTCACCGTAAAGAACCCCTTCTCTATGTTTGGTGAATCAAATCGATAGCCATGCAAAGGGCGGATCGTTGCAGCGCTGGAGGGCGGCTATGATCTGACCGGGTTATCATATTCGGTTTATCGATCCTCAATTCGTTGGGAGATCTGGGCATGGATATAAACGAGCCAATGCCGAGCGCAAAGGATGAGTTGTCTGATCGAGTTAGAGACCGGGTCAGAGAGGTGAGAAGGGTACAGACAGAATATTGGGATCTATGAGTATGTAACATGATCATTCGTGAGAGCAGCAGAAAAGGCCACTTCTGAGCTGAAGAGAGAAAATCCAGATCAGATCATCGTCAAGTTCAAAGGGGGAGAGATCATAGCAACAGTGAAGCAGCTGTTGTGAACCCTTATCTCCGCTTAAAATACTTCCTCAAAAAGATCCTGAACCCTCTTTCATCGATTTTGGCAATCTCCATGTTTTCCAGTACTTGGAATCCATTGCCAATCGCCTCTGACACGTGTTTCCCCAATCCGCACATCTGCAATTGGGAGAGCAGCAAATCCTTTACCTTTGTGTACTCCCTGGGGATTTCAACGACATATCTCCCATCTTGGATGTATGGACTGGCATACTTCGCTTTAAACTTCTCGGCATGCATCACCGATTCGATCGGCGGTCCAAAGTGTCTTTTTATGTTTGGAAGCGAGGCAACTTCCATCTCCAGCAAAATGACTGCATTGGAGTTAGACCAGACATCGCTTCTAAACACCCTGAAATAATTCCTATGGAGTAGTTCTTCCACCGATCTAACCGCCTTGTATAATTGTGGATAGAGCACATCATCCACGACGTTCGGCGTATCAAACACGATGGCAAACAAGGTCGTCCCTCTAGCTTGCAGTTCTTTGGCGAGTTCAGCTTCAGTGAGAGGCTCTATTGGGGGAGGAAAAAAGAAACGGATGCTTGGTTCTTTGAGAAACTCCCTCGACGTATCTATGAAAGTGCAAAAATTGTCCAGTGAGACCGCCGCCGCTACATTCCTGGATGGATCGACTGGATCGATGATGGTCAGCGGATCCTCATGCTGGAGAGTTCCATGACCCTCCAGATCGATGACAACGCCTCTCTTCCAGGCGCTTGCGCTTTCGAGCACATCTAAGAACGATCCATATTTGATGACCAATAATTCACATAGATATCCAGAAAAACCCTTTGTGCGAAGTTCCGCCCCATAAACCCCAACGCCCTTCATGAATTGTTTGAGCAAGCGCACTTGATCCTCTAACCCCTTGATTCTTGTTCGCAGGTATTCGTTGTGAAACGGCGTCCTGTCCACGGCGGATTTGATCGCTGATGGGTCAGAGACTCTGAAGCATGGAACTATATCCACATTATACTCGCCGTACGACGCACGAATATATGGGTGTTCTGCATATCTTTCCTCATAGCTAACTGCAACTTTTTTGGCTATCTGAAGTCCGAAGGACTCTAGATCCTCGCGCGATATTTCCTCTGGAAAGGTTATGAACACATCTAAATCTTTTTCGCCAACTATCCATGTGTTTCTCGCAGCTGAGCCGACCAACAACCCATGGGCATCTATGTCTAGCTTGGCTGCAGCCCGATCGATCTGAGCGATGATGCGAACTGTCAACTCATGCAAGGCTTTTTCCTCGCTCTTGCTGGGCGTAATTCTCTCCAAGACCTGAGCGCAGATATCAGCGATCACAATCTCACCTCATGCAAGGTCTCATAGATCGGTCCGTTTGGTGTCAACGTACTTTTCTTGAACCTGATATTATTGACTTCCATCTCCCCAAGCTTCACATCGGATAATCGCTTTATCGTGTCTACTAGGGACATTTTTTGGTCTTTTGACATCTTTTTGACCCTGGCTAATGTCGCATGAGCTGTAAATTTCCTGCTATCAGGGGGGAATCCCAGTGGTTTTAACGCCGCTTCTACTGCATCGCGCAGTCTCTCGAAATCACCTTCGGCGCTCTTCGATTTCACGCTAGGAAAATCAGAGATTTTCCCATGCTGTGAAGTCTTCGATTTCACGCCAACCCAAATTATGCGGATATAATTCATGCTTGGAAAGGCCCCTATGCCCTCGACATCGACATCAAAAGGGGTGCAATGCATTCTGCTAAGCGCATCACTGATTGGGCGGACTTTTTCCTCTGGTATATCCCCCAAGAACTTGATCGTGATGTGGACCAAGTCAGGATCGACCAGTCTCACGTTATGGTCAGCAAGCTGGCGATGTACATCCTTTATCCGTTCCCTGATCTCGCTCGATAGGTCTACTGCAATAAATGTTCTGATCATCCTATCAGCTTCGTCTGCTGGTATCTTAGATATAGACCGCTAAGATCCATGACATCTCGAATGATGCCGGAAAGGATCTCCGCCCCTATACCTACGATCGGGTTATCTTTTTTGTCGACAAATTCATAGGCGGGATCATCTGATGGTATGTTGATCCTCTTTATCATCGCCCTGTATTCCCTCAAGCGTGGATCCTTGGATTCTCTGGTCCATTCCGTATTTATAGGCGTGAGCCCGACCAACTTCAGCTCTTGCTTGAAGCAAGGCCTATGGAAAAGATGCTGAAGCACACAAACTCCCACAGCAAAGCGTTTGCCCGCCTCTAAATTCGTTATCCGCTCCCCAACGAGCGAGTACACATCTCTATCGCGCTTGCTATTATAGGAATACACCTTAGATGGGGGTACATCCTCCTCGATCAAGTGACCCAAGTCTCTCAGAGCTCTCAGATATCCGGTCAGAATCAATCTGTGTTGGTCACATCCGCCTTTTTTAAGTTTACGAGAGATGCTACTGATCGAGAGTTGCTGTTCTTTTAGCATGTTCGTCAAAAGTTCATACAATTTTTGCTCCAAAATCCGCACCCTGTTTTAGTTTGCAACAAAAGTGAATAAACTTTTCCCTTTGTTACCAAATATGGTAATCTTCTCCAAAATTTTTTACCAGATATGATGTGAAAAAGCGTTTTAAAGAGGAAAATCATATGATTTTTTTGAGCGGCTTATGGTTATGGTTTACATCAGAGAGTATCATGCCTGCGGTGAAAGTTTATACCACTAAAACATGCCCAAAGTGCGAGCAGCTAAAGCGCTCGTTGGAATTCCACGAGGTAGCATACGAAGAAGTGGACATGACCACTCCTGAGGCACTGACGGAGTTGAGGATGAGTGGAATCTTTACCACAAGCGCGCCGGTGCTGCAGATAGATGACGCCTTTTTCACCTCAAGTGATTTATCCAACGAGGTAAAGCTTAACCAGGTTTTAGAGTTGCTGAGGAAAGGGAAATCACATGCATAGATCGGTGCAAACGACGTTGGAAGGTTTTCCCGTAGAGGTGATGCCCAAGGTCAGAACATCAGACGGGCACATGCTAAAATGGGACAGGGGGGCAATAGTGAGGCAACTGCTAAGGGAGAGCAAGCTTGCTGAGAAGTTCTATGGCATCCCTCCCATCGATGAAGACACTGCGATGAAAGTTGCAAAGGAAGCAGAAAAACGGATAAAATATATGGGTGTAAAATCTCTATCCGGTCCACTGGTAAGGGAGATCGTGAACGTCATCTTGCTAGAGGATCACCACATCGAATGGCGAAATATTTCCACGCGCGTCGGTACGCCTGTGTACGATGCACACATGATCGACGTAGGCGATGGTTTTGAATCGCATGAGAATGCGAATCTACAGGATAATGCGGAGACTTCACACAAGAAGAAGGCTGACAAGATATCCAAGGAGCAATATCTCTTATCACTCCCCCCTGGGTTGGCTGACGCACATATAAAGGGCGATATCCATATTCATGATCTGGAGTATCTGGGCACGAGAAGTTTTTGCCAAGACTGGGATCTGCGATACTTCTTCTATTATGGTCTGATGCCAGATGGTTCCGGAACGAAGGCAAGCGTCGCCGGCCCAGCGAAAAAAGCAGAGGTTGCTGTGCTACATGCCGTCAAAGCGTTGGGCAGTGCACAGACCAACTTTGCAGGCGGCCAGGGTTTCTACAATTTCCTAACGTTTCTTGCCCCTTATCTTGAGGGACTGAGCTATGAGGAAATCGAGCAGCTCATGCAGATGTTCGTCTATGAGATGACGCAGATGATGGTAGCTAGGGGTGGTCAACTCGTTTTCAGCAGCGTGCAGCTAACGCCTGGCGTTCCAAAGATCTGGAGGGACAAGCCGGTGGTATATAGAGGAAGAATATGGAACGGTGAGCAAGCTCCGCTAAGAACATATGGCGAGTTCGAGCGTGAGGTCCGCCTGGCCTTCAAAGCGTTGATGAATGTCATGCTAGATGGAGACTATTGGGGCAAGCCGTTCAACTTTCCAAAGCCCGAGATCTCCATCGAGCCAGATTTTATGGTTGAGGGCGAGGAGCTTAACAATCCAGAGTTGCCCACCTATGATGAGCTATATGACCTTGCTTTTGAACTAGCAGCAAAATTTGGCGCCCCATACTTTGACAACCAGCTACCAGAATATAGGGGTGCAGGAAAGGGTATTTCATGTTACCAGTGCTGCGCCTATCAATTTTCATCGTTGCCAGATGACGAGGAGTTTGAGAGTAAACTTCTTTTCAAAGATGGCAGGCATTTCTCCATGGGCGGATGGCAGGTCGTTTCAGTCAATTGTCCCAGGGCGGCGTATAGGGCAGATCACGATGATGTGCGCTTGTATGAGGAGCTGAAACGGCTGATGGATATAGCTGTAGAGTTGTTCAAGGTCAAGAAAAAGTGGATGGACATCATCATCAGGAACAACAGGATGCCATTTGTCACACAAAGACCAAAGGATCCCATGACGGGTGAAAAAGGTGATATAGCCGTTTATACATCCGATCTAGTTTACATCATTGGCGTTGTTGGGATCAATGAGATGGTTCAGCACCATCTGGGCAAGCAATTGCACGAACCTGGTGCGAAAAAACTTGCCATCAGGGCGATGACAGAAATGGAGCTCTATGCCAAGGAGCTGAGCCAAAAACATAACATGAACATCGTGTTAGCTAGAACTCCTGCAGAATCGTGTGCACAAAAGTTTGCAGTGGCAGATATCCTGCATGATGAATTCGCACCCTTCGCAACGAAAGTCGTCAAGGGCAATCTGGAGAAAGCCAAAGCTCTAGCAAAAGAGACGAGAGATCTGCCAATCTATTACACCAACGGAACGCATGTTTTTCCAGGAGCAAACATCTCTCTCATCGATAGGATCGATATTGAGCATGTGTTCTTCCCCATAGTGGATGGCGGCAACATTCTCCATGTATTCATGGGTGAATCCTCCCCTGACCCGAGAGGACTGAAAGCTCTTGCGTTGAATATCGCGAAAAACACGCAAGCGGGCTACTTCGCTTTTACGAAGGACATGACCGTATGTATGGACGATTTTCATGTCGCATCTGGATTGCAAGAAAAATGCCCCAATTGCTCTTCTGAGAACGTTGAACATCTATCCCGCGTAACTGGCTATATCCAAGCCGTCTCAGGATGGAATGCTGCCAAAAAGCAGGAGTTAATGGATAGGAAAAGGTATGGCGCTGAGGAGCTGAGATGACATATTTTTGTACAAAATATCAACGGAAGCTTGCACCCAAGGAAATCAGAGAGCATGATTGTTTCAACATGAAAAAAGGGGTAAATAAGGACAAGATGTGCTCGAAGTTGGTGATTTTCTAGAGAAATTTCAGGAGACGAGTCGCATGCCATGGCAAAAGGGAAAATCCAGAAGAAGGTACAACGCTGCCAAAAAAAGTTGGAGCACAAGACGATGGAGAGAGGGTATAAGAGATGTGGTTGAAGGAGCCTTAAGCTTCTTCCACGAGGTTATAGGAAAAGCTCTCTCTGCAAAGAAAATAGTTGAAGGATCGTATAAAATCGCTAGATCATTCCGTAAGTAATCATGATTGGATAAACAAGAAGTATCCAGATGCCCAGGTATTCTCTCCGATCCACTGAATTCATCCTAGACCTTAAACAGAAACTTGAGAGTGAAAAAAGGTTAAGTAACAATGTGCATCTGATAAATGAGGTATTATATGGAGTGTTCATCATCACTGATAACTTCTAAAAAAGTCAATCAAATAAATATATCAGATTACTTCAGCCGGCTTGAAGTAGAAGAATCTTGGACTTTTGAAGAGCTATCGAGGAAGGACACGCTGTATATAACTCACGACTATCATAGATATCCTGCTAAATTTATACCACAACTCGCAAGTCGCTTGAAAAGAGGTTGATAACATGAAAGAGTTATGGGATAAGGAGCAAGAGATCAAATTCTTTACTGAGGCAAGGAAGTTTGCCGCACCAGAGCAACTTTTCTATGTTAGTGATGATGGTAGGTATTACGCATATTGGCCCAAAAGCTATAAAGGGGTTAAAACGACCTTACAGGCGAGAAATGCCTTAATAGGGAGTTTCACTGAGAAATGGAGTGCTGACTTACTTGAAGACTTTGTACAAAGTAAAGGTTACTATGTTGTTCAGGGAGCTATATGTGATGAGATAGGTTTACCCAAACGTTCTAGTGCCGATCTTGTGATTAGTAGAACTAAGAATATCAATCAAAGAGCAGAAGATATTTTGATAATTTTTGAGGTAAAGATGTCTGTCGTTTGGAACTGGGAGTTGAAACTTAAAAACGATAAAGAAGGTTTGGTTTGTCTGGGAAACTACAAAACACATCAAGGTAATCCAGGACTTCTAAGGTCTGATTCTATGTTGAAGGCCATTGGTAAAAGTATAAATATAAGGGTCTCGAGCATTAAAGCTTCAAAAATTCCGATCATCGTCTTGGGGAATACTCCCATCACAAACAACTACTATGAAAAGGTTGATCATTTAAGAAGAAGCGGTGTTATTCAGGGATTTTGGTCAGTAAACCCTAATCCGTTGGATAACGATGGAGAAAACATAAAGAATACTGAGGGATTAGGTTTTTACCGCTTTGATGCTTACAATGAATTGATAGATAAATTGGATGAATTGCTTCGGGAAGAAAGGGAATTCTTTTCAAGTATGAGAACAAAAAGTGAACTTGGGAGAATAATTGAAATTGCTAATCGAGAAGACACTTATGAGAGAAAAGCAGAAAAATTCTTATCATTAATAAGAGGGGTTTGAAATGAAAAGGTTCAAAAGAAGGGGTACCGAAACAAGTTCGTTTGGGGTATCCGCAAGAATAAATCACGATTCATCTAAATTTTATAATAGCAGATTATACGAAGGAGTGGCATCAAAAAAACAGGTGAGATTTGTAGAAAATAAAATTAATCAGAAATTCTTGAATAAAGTTTTTTGTAAAAGCAGTGAAAAAATGGAAGAATTGCCAGATTGTAGCATTCATTTAATGGTAACTTCCCCTCCATATAATGTTGGCAAAGAATATGACGAAAACTTATCACTTGATGAATATCTGCAGTTATTGGGAGATGTCTTTAAAGAAACATATAGAGTTTTGGTCCCAGGAGGTAGGGTGTGTATAAATGTAGCAAATTTAGGAAGAAAACCATATATTCCGCTACATAGTCACATAATTAAGATAATGTGTGACTTGGGTTTTTTCATGCGTGGAGAAGTCATCTGGGATAAAACTGGTGCTGGAACATCAACTGCTTGGGGGAGTTGGCTATCGGCTAGAAATCCGATTTTGAGGGATCAACATGAATATATCTTAATATTTAGCAAAGACGATTTTACGAGAAAAAATCCAGAAAAAAGAAGGAGTACTATTTCAAAAAAGGAATTTCTTGAGTTTACAAAAAGCGTGTGGACTTTTCCACCAGAATCTGCCATAAAAGTAGGCCATCCAGCACCATTTCCTGTTGAACTCCCGTATAGGTGTATCCAGCTATATACATTTGAAGGAGATGCTATTTTAGATCCATTTGTAGGTAGTGGAACAACTTGTATTGCAGCGATAAGAACAAACAGAAATTTTGTAGGATACGATATAAAGAAAGAGTACATCGAGATAGCTAACAAAAGAATTAATAAGGAACTAAATCAAGCAAAGATTACTAAATTTAATAATCGGGGAGAAATCCAAAAAGGTAGCGGTGAGCCCGCCACGGAGAAGCAGAAAAAATTTATGAAGGACCTTGGGATAGACTTCCCTGAGGGCGTGACTAAACAAGAGGCCAGCAGGCTAATTGAAGTGAGGGTAGGAAACTGAAGTATGAATAGATCATCTGAGACTTTTCGGATAGCAAATGTAACCTTTTAAAGGTTTAATAAATATCTACATCCAAAACGCCTAATTTTAAAGCCCTACTTAACTTTACATTCAATACGAACGAAAATCAACTCATCGCAATCCAGAGCACTAGAGACCAAAACACCAGATTGTTGAGAATGGGGTTTATCCTTATCTTGCGTCCCCCAAAAAACAGCCACTTATGAGAGGGGACCAACCATTCATGGGGAAAAAAGGGCTTGGGCAAAACTATGAAGACCTCCGTAGCAGCTCGTTTTAGCTCCCTCTCTGCATCTTCTGGATCATCGACATGCTCTAATACGCATGTGCAAACGGCTGCACCAAAACTCTTATTTTTGAATGGAAGTCGGTGAACGTCACATTGCACAAAATCCTTCACCTTTCGCGGGGCGATATCACAGTTGACATCACCAAAGTCTGAGAAACGACAGCCAACGTTTAAGAGAGATTCGCTCATCTCATCACAACGCTTTCTTGCTTTACGGGCGATGAGCTTTTTTTCACAATATGCGTACAAGTAAGGGATTGCGAGAATTCCCACGACAATCGTAAGCCAAACTAGCATGGTCATCTTTTTTTCAAACTTTCTATATTAAGGTTGTCTCATCTTCAAACGACTTTCCCTTCTATAGAGTTTCTGTTCTCTTTTGTTCAGTACGGAAATCATGGCGACAGGGCTGAGCAAAGTCACCAGAACAAGTTTGTCTGGATTTTTAAGATCTACTGAGTGATGAAATCTCTCCTGAATTGCTCTCCCGAATTCCCTTGTGATTATGCTTGAATGTAGATTCGTTCGACGTTTCCGTACCTTTACCCCGAATGTCTCATTTTGACCTATCTTGTCGCAAGCAAGCTCCAACATCGCTTTCTTGATGTCATCATATTCCTCCCTCACCATTCTGTCTATTGGCAGGATTGTATGAACATGATCTGGATTTTCCATCCACATCTTTTCTGCCAACTCATGAGGCTCTACCTCTAAGAGGAACACACCTCCAGAGTTCCATCCCCAATTCCTGAACTTCGGGTCCTTTCCGACGAAGCGCCTGATCATCTTTCGTATGCGAGCTATGCAGTATCTTTGAGAGTATGTGGGGTTGAAAGTCACAAATATCATCATAAAGATAAATAAGAACCTCATGAGCAAACACTTTTTCGTTTTACCATCAGGAATGTTTTCGAAAAAGTTATATATCTTTGTTTACATTATTGTATATATGGTGGTTAAACATGGCTGTATTAAGTGTACGTGTACCCGAGAACATCAAAAAAGAGATGAATAAACTTAGATACGATTGGCCAAATTATATCCGTTCCTGCATGGAATCCAAGATTCGAGAACTGAAAGCACGTAAAGCATGTGAGAAAATCGATGAGATCAGGAGCAAGACTGAGTACGGAGTGTTCAACAGCGCAAAAGCCATTCGTGAGGACAGAGATTTATGAGAGCCATCATCATCGATGCAAGTGTTGCAGTAAAATGGTTCAACCAAGAAGAGGACACAGATAAAGCACTGATTCTTCGCGAGGAACATATCGATGGCATCAAGATGCTGTGTGCACCCACACAGCTCACCTATGAAGTATGTAACACGATCTGGAAGAACACTCAAATACCCGATGAAGATGCAGAAAAAGCTGCAGGGGCATTGAATGACCTAGGCTTGAACTTGACCCAGCCAGAAAAAGAAGATCTGGCGAGAACAATGTCAATCGCCAGAGAAAAAGACGTTACATTCTACGATGCAAGTTATATCCAACTTGCAGAGAAACTAGGTACCACACTTTATACAGCAGATCAAAAACAATATGAAGCAGCTAGGGAACTTGTGGAAACGAGACTTCTCAAGGAAGCAAGGATTTAAAGCATTAAGAGCCATAAATTGAGGGCCAAGGAAAGAGCGTGATCTGGTGGAAGTAAATTTTGGTGGCATCATCCCAGTATCGACGGTGGATTGGTATGGAAAAGTATCCATGGTGATCTTCTTCAGAAAATGTCCGCTGAGATGTCCATATTGTCAGAATTATGCACTTCTTGAGGGCGATGAATTCGTCGACATACAAGAGATAGAATCAGAGATCGAGAAGGCAAAGGATTTTGTGAATGCAGTGGTCTTCTCTGGTGGGGAGCCTGCGATGCAATTCGAGCAGATGAAACGTTTGGCTGATTTTGCAAAAAGGTGTAAACTTTTGGTGGGCATTGAGACCAATGGATGCTATCCCGAGCGGCTGAGAGAGTTGATCCGTATGAAATTGGTCGACGTGATCTTCTTGGACGTAAAAGCGCCGCTGTCGGATCCAGAGCTCTATGCTAAGGTGAGCGGAGCAGATGGCAAGAAAGTGGTATCATTGGTGAGAAAATCGTTGGAGATCTGTAAGGATCGTCTTGAAGTGAGAACGACCGTCTTTAGAGGACTTGTTTGCAAGAAGGAGCATATTAAAGCCATTGCAGAGGAAATTCCGCCTGTAACCTACGTGATTCAGCAAGGCAGACCTGAGCAAGGACCGAGCGAAGAATTAAAGCGATATGATGCGCCTAGCAGAGATGAACTTATGGAGTTGGCAAGGGTTGCAAGGCAATTCTTAAGTCATGTCAGAATAAGGACAAAGGAGTTTGGAGAGGAGGTCATCACATAAAGGTAATGGGCTTTGTGGGAATGCCTGCATCCGGCAAAACGGAGGCAGCAAATGTTGCCAGAGAGCTTGGCATCCCAGTAATCGAGATGGGAGATATCGTCCGAGCGGAAGTTAAGGCTAGAGGACTGGAGGTTACAGAGGAGAATGTGGGGAAAGTGGCAAACGACCTGAGAGAGAAGGAGGGCATGGGTGCAGTAGCACATCGATGCGTTCCATGTATAAAAGATGCTGATAGCAAAGCAGTCGTGATCGATGGCATGAGGGGCGTGGCTGAAGCTGAAGTGTATAGGGAGGCTTTTGGAGCTCAATTCACCTTAATTGCGATTCATGCGCCACAAAAAGCAAGATTTGAAAGAGCGATGGCAAGAAAAAGAGAAGATGATATTGAGGACTGGCAATCCTTTTTGCAGAAAGACGAGAGGGAGATCAGCTGGGGCTTGCCAGAAGCCATGAGCATGGCGGACGTTTCAATAGAGAATGATTGTACGCTGGAGGAGTTTAGGCAAAGAGTTAAAACCATCATAGAGGGTATTATATGAAGGTCACAGTCTCCGCTTTCGTACATCCGACTGAGTCCATAGAGAGTGTTGAAAGAGCAATCAAAAACATATTCCCAGATGCATTGCTGCGGTTGGAAAAAGGAGAGAAGAACAAGTTGGTAGGCACGGCTTCGTTGCAAAGGTTGCAAGAACTCCTCAGAAGGCAAAAAATTCGAGACACTGCTAGGATGGAACTTTTGAATAGCAAGGTAGGCGATAAGATTGAGTTCGTTCTGAACAAACAAGTCGCATATGTGGGCAAGGTGAACTTTGGAGAGGACTCTTTAGGAGGCATTTGCGTGAGCATTGAAGCTGAGGATGTAGAAAAACTGATAGATTGGCTGGTATCAAAGACGGAGGACAAAAGATGAGAGTGAGTTTTTCATGTCTAGATCTGACCGACAACCCGTTTGAATGGGCATGCTCTCTGGAGGACATTGGATTCAGTGGATGGGAGATCGTGGGCGAGGGTGAGCAACGCTTGACCAAAGATGTCATCGAGAAAATCCGAGACGTGTTAAGAAGCACGAGTTTGGATTTTACCGCTCATTTGCCATTCTCTGACCTCAATCTTGCGAGTGTCAATCAGCCCATATGGGATGAGAGCGTCGTGCAAATGGAGAATGCAATACATCTTCTGGGAGATCTGACAGATCTGGTGGTAGTTCATCCTGGGCATCTTTCCCCTCTGGGGGCGGAGCTGCCGGACAAGGCATGGAAGCAGAACATCCTTGGAATACAAAGACTGTGCGATGTTGCAGAGGAATATGGAATCATAGTGACCATAGAAAATATGCCCAACATATATCGCCTGCTAGGTCAACTCCCGGAAGAACTGGAGGGAATGATCCAGAATATCGATAGAGCGAACGTCGGCATTACACTGGATGTGGGACATGCACACTTGACAAAGACGTTAGACCGTTTTTTGGAACTGGATTTTAAGCACGTACACCTGCATGACAATTTTGGTGAGAAAGACGAGCACGTTTCGCTTGGAAAGGGCAGTGTGGATTGGGGTAAGGTGCTCAAAAGGCTCAAGAATTATAAAGGTCGGCTAGTAATCGAGGCGCGAACCGTCCGAGAAGGAGAAGAGAGTCTAAACTGCTTGAGAAGGTTCTGACTCTGGGCTGGAGCACATTTCGATCAGTAGTTCCTCTCCATCCCTCGTGCCCCTTGCGATCAACGTATCTCCTCTTTCAATCACGGTCTTGCCATTTGGAGAATAGATCCATCTGTCCGCACGCCGAATCGCCATGACGAACATTCCCGTCTCCGTATCTAGACGAAGATCGCCCAATGTCTTTCCTATGATCTCCGCATGCTCCTCCACCGTCACCCTGGTGATGATCTCGTCCGACTCTCTAACGGCAAGCATGAATACAGGATGGAGCTCAATATCTCTCAGCACAACATCTGCGATTTCATCGGCTGCATCTGAAATGACCTCTGATGATATGGCTAGATGGAGCAGTCCCCTTAGGTGATCAACGTCATCGACGTGCTTTGCAGACTCTAAAACCCAGTGCTCGAGCCCGTATTTCATCTCATCCATTTTTGCCTCTAGGATCTCCACCTCGTGAGCAGTCTCCTCGTTATAAAAGAGCACTGCTGAGTACGCCAACCCAACTGCCAATTCGGACACGTTTTTCATGTCGATGATCATATCCACGGCTTTATCCAGATCTTCTATTAATGCCTGCGGAGCAGGGGGTTTACGCTGATATTTATCTCCAGTCGCCAACTCGTACAAGATTGCAACGCCCTCATCTGGTCCTTTCGCAAATAAAACATCATCCCTCATCACGATCGTTTCCTTGTCTGGGTCATATATCCAATCTAGGTCACGTCTCATCGCGATAACTCGCATGCCAGTTTCGGTCTCCAGCTCCAATTCGCCCAAGGTCTTTCCCGCCAGTGGGGACTTGCCACTCGTTCTAACCCTGGTGACGGTCTCCTCTGCCTCTGGTATGGCTGCCTTAAGCTCTGGTGGCAACCCCAACTTTTTGAGCACGATCTTGGCGATGTCTCCAGCTGCATTCGAGACCTTTTCTGCAGCGGATGCTATCTGCAATATGCCAGAGAGTTCCTCTGCCTCCTCCACTCTTCTAGCTCCAAGCATCGCAGCTATTCTAGCATGGTATTCCAAGACATCCATCTTCTCCTCTAGGCGCAGCACTTCTTCAGCAATATCCTCATCATCATAGAGGACTGCTGAGTATGCTAGGTCGACCATCAGCTCAGAGGTGTCCTTCATCTCCTTTAGGATGTCCTTTACATTCATCGGTTGATACTCGATTTCCTCAGTCATACCAATCAACTAATTGGCTGCAATGGATAAATGCTTTTTCTTATAACACCACCACTGTCACACCAAACAGCGCTAAAACACCAAACACATCGCAGATACTTGTAACTATGGGTATCGTCGTATCATCGGGATCTACACCATGCCTGTACGAGATAAAGGCTGACAGAATTGCGGTGATGGTAATTATCAAGGTGAGAAGAATCCCAGAGGAGGATGATATTAAAACCATTTTAGCAAGCCCAGCACTCTTGAAACCAACCAAAACGCAGAATAAGTGTCCGAAGATTCCGACCGCGAAAAACGAGAGCATACCAACGATGAGAATGGCGAGAACGTTGTTCCTCAGCAAAGGGTCCGTGGGTCTAAGCTCGACGATACCGAGATGAAGGGCAGATGTGATCCTAGCACCAAGAATGGCGCCGAGGTTTCCACCCATGCCTATAATGACTGGGACTAGTATGAGTAGCCCAGGAAGCATGAGCAAAACGTCCTTGTATGTGTCAAGGACCAACCCAGATGCGATTCCGAGGAGAGTGCAAAATGTGAGCAGTGGAAGCGCGGTCTTCATGATCCTTCCGGCATTGTATTCATTTGGCAACTACATCACCCCTAATACGATTTCTGCTGCCATAAAAAGTGCAAGCATTGCGAGTACATCGCCAGCAGTGGTCGCTATCGGTCCAGTTATATTATCGGGGTCGATCCCCCTCCTATATCCAGCAAATGCGAGTACTATGATCAATGCAGTCAGCACCAGTCCTGATCCCACTCCAGCTATCAGGGATATTGCCGTCAACGGAATTATTCCGATGCTCTCTCTTCCGAGCGCCAAGATCACATAATGAGCGGTGACCGCAAGCAAGATCGATATTATCACCCCCTCTCCGAGCGCAGCTGTGATGCTATGAACGAGATTCTCATCTCTCTTCAGCTCTGGCTGGATCAAACCCTGGTGGAGTGCAGACCCAAGCCTAGAGCCAAAAGCCCCAAATATATTGCCACGTGTATCCAAGATCGCCGGTACTAGCACCAAAAGCCCAGGAAGTGCCTTTAGCGAGGATTCCATGCTTCCCAGCACGACGCCAGCAAACAAGCCTAACATGATGCATATTAAGAGCAGTGGAAGTGATTGTTTGACGATGGAAGACACGCTGGCATACTCTTCGATGTACTCCTCATATTCCTCATCTTCTGGCATCTACGATACGTATTGCCGATTTCCTATTTAAGTGATTGGAAAATTTCCATGTTAAAAATATCTTAAGATGTCTCTGAGGTCATATATCACAATAGATGCATGCTTTGATAACTCTGGATCGGGATCGAAGGCGATTCCCAAGCCTGCGCACTTCAAAAATTCGATGTCATATTTGCTATCGCCTACAGCCACGCATTTTGAAAGAGGGATGTTTAGCTCTTGCACAAAGCTCTTTAGGGCCATATCTTTTCTCGTGACATCGACATTGCAGATTTCTTCTCCGGTTATGTACCCGTTATCGTCGGAAACCAAGCCATTTGCCAACACATGTTCAATCCCCAGTCTAGTTGCGACTTTTCTTGCCAATACATCAAGTCCACCAGTGACTATCACGGTTTCAATGCCATTGTTCTTGAGCTCTTTTATGACTTGCTCTGAGTGAGGCATCAGCGTATAGCTCGATAGGACATGCTCGACCTGTCCTATCGTTGGTCTGAAAGGAAGCCAGAGAGCTGTATCCTTTCGCATAAATTCCGCATAGCTGATTTTCCCTCTGACATATCCTTCCTTATTCTTGTGTGCCTCATCAGTGGTGCCAAAATATTTGTGTAGGATTCCCCAGGAATTTCTCTCTTTGATCAAGGTTCCGTCCATATCAAAGGCTACTAGCTTGTATTTATGCGATGAATTGGATACCATCTAGTCCCTCAAAATGCTCGTCGCTTGTGACGGTCGTCGCTTTATGCATTTCTGCGCTTGCCTTGACAATAGCATCAGCCATTGGAAGATCATATCTTAAACTTGCATCAGCAGCCATCAATGCTGCTTTCTCATCTAAAGGCACAATGGTCGTGTAAGAGATGATGTAGGCACAAGCCTCCATCGCCTTTTCCTCGCTCGACTCACTTTTGATCTTCTTGTAAACTTCATATAGCACGATCGAGGGTGTATAATAATTCTTCCGGTCGGCTTTGACGATGTAAGGGGCGTATTTATCTACCAACGATCCTTTGCCAAAATACTCGATCCATCCACAAGAATCAATCAAAACGTTCACGTTCATCCCTCAGACCCTTTGTGGTAATTCCTTTCACCAGTCCTACGACATCCTTTATGTCCCTAATCCTGATCATGTGAATTAGATTATCCTTTTCTATCATGACCATCTTTTCACCAGGCCTTAGGCCAAGTCGTTCTCTGATATCTCTTGGGATCACAACTTGATATTTGGATGATACGGTAACTGTATCCATGTTATCACCGTAAAACGAATATGCTATCGATATATAAATAGTTTACTAATCTGGATATGGTATCACGATCTCCATGAACTCCTTGGCAACATGTGAGTTTTTGAAGATCGCTTGCGCCTCCCTCAAGAGAGGACTTGGATCCTCAGAATAGCGTGAGCTAATATGCATTAGCACGAGCTCCCCTACGCAGGCCTTGGATGCTATCTCAGCTGCCTCCTTAGCTGTTGAGTGTTTTGCCTCGATCGCCCAGTCCAGTAAGTCATGGGTTAAGGTGCCATCATGGATCAGCAAATCTGCATTTCTTGCTGCCTCGGTTACCGTCTCGATAGGACGGGTATCCCCAGTATAGACGATCTTTCTTCCTCGGCGAGGAGGACCTACCACTTGGGAGGATTTAATTTCCCTTCCTCCAACGAAGACAGTCTCTCCGGAATGCAGCTTTGAGAACAACGGCCCAGGTGGAACGCCTAGCTCGATGGCTTTCTCCCTGTCAAATCTACCCAATCGCTCCTTTTCCTCCAGCACATAACCAAGGCTGGGGATGCCATGGTCAGTCTTGATAGCCTTGATCGCATATTCAGCTCTCTCAACCACGTCTTCAGGTCGAAGTTCGTGTCCCTTGACGTCAAAGTTCAGCTTGTAATAACCTAGTGCGAGCAGCATCTTGATGAATTCGTGGATCCAACGCGGTCCGTAGATGTGCAACGGCTCCGTTCTTCCTTGAAATGACATCGTTTGTATCAAGCCAGGGATGCCAAGGATATGGTCTGCATGGTAATGTGTGATAAAAAGGGATGTGAGGTTTCTCATCCCAGTCTTGGCTCTCATCATCTGTTGCTGCGTACCCTCGCCACAGTCGAAGAGCATCAGCTCGCCTTTTCTGTTGATGATGATAGCAGAGGGATTTCGGTTTGTCGTCGGAAGCGTTCCGCCGGTGCCAAGAAATGTCACTTTGAGCATTTGGCATCACTTTAGCCGGTCAAACTTTGTATTGGTGCAGGTATCCTGCCGCCCCTACGCACGAACTTTGCAGAGCTGAATCTTCGAACGGATAACACTGGCGATCCCCCAAGTAGCCCGCCAAACTCCACATAGTCGCCCTCCTTGCCAGTGGGAATGATCCGCACGCCGGTGACCTTGTTATTGACAACACCTATGGCACATTCATCTGCTATTATGGCAGAGATAGTCTCCGCCGGAGTGTCTTTTGGCACTACTACCATGTCCAAACCCACTGAGCAAACAGAGCTCATCGCCTCCAGCTTGTCAAGGTTGATCGCACCTTCTGCGACGGCTTCTGCCATTCCAACATCCTCGCTGACGGGAATGAATGCACCGCTCAAGCCACCCACATAGGAGGACGCCATCGCGCCGCCTTTCTTTACGGCATCGGTTAGTAACGCGAGTGCTGCAGTGCTTCCATGCGCTCCACATCGCTCTAAGCCCATTGCCTCTAGTATGTTCGCAACAGAGTCGCCCTTCGTCGGGGTGGGTGCAAGCGACAAATCGATGATGCCGAACTTCACTCCAAGGCGAGATGCCATCTCCCTTCCCACCAACTCGCCGACGCGTGCGATCTTAAATGCGGTTCGCTTGATGTTCTCTGCAAGAGTACCCAGATCCACATTTTCCGCCTGCTCAACGACTGCACGTATTACGCCTGGACCGGAGATGCCCACGTTTATTACCGATTCAGGTTCGCCTGCACCGTGAAATGCTCCAGCCATAAATGGGTTGTCTGGAGGCGCATTCGCAAAGGTCACCAGCTTTGCACAGTTGATCGGCTTAGGAGAAGCGCTCTTGATGATCTCGCCCATCTTGACGACCGCATCCATGTTGATACCGCTTTTCGTAGATGCGACATTGACCGATGAACAAACGGTCTCCGTCTCAGTCAAAGCCTTGGGAATCGAGTTGAGCAACGCGGTAGAGCCTCTGGTAAAGCCCTTGTGAACTAGGGCGGAATATCCGCCGATGAAGTCAATGCCCACGGATTTGGCTGCCGAGTCCAAGGATTTTGCAATTTTGATTCCCGCGTGCGTAGCATCGTCTGCTATAGAATCAAGCAACGTTGCTATCGGAGTAACTGCCACCCTCTTGTTCACTATGGGAATGCCGTACTTGGACTCTATGGAATCTGCCTCCGGAACCAATCGCCCCGCTACGCTCGTGATCTTATCATGTATGCGTTTGCTTACAACATCAACATCATCGCTTGCGCATCCTTGGAGATTGATTCCAAGCGTGACGGTACGTATATCGAGATGCTCAGTTGTGATCATTCTGATCGTCTCAAGGATCTCTTCTGTGCTGAATAACATGCTCACACCCTATGCATGTATTTGAATATGTCCTCGTGCTGTACCGTAATTTGAACACCTTGCTTGGCTCCAGCTTTGTTGAGCTTGTCTTGCAGCTCTATCATATCCGCCCCCCTGAGATCTACGATCACGATCATGGTGAAAAGATCCTGCACGACGGTCTGGCTCAGATCCTCGATGTTGATGCCCATGTCTGCAAGGATCTTGGTGATGGCTGCGACGATGCCAGGGTGATCAGCACCATTTACCGTGATTACAGCCCTTTCTTTCTTCATACTCATACCTCACTTTTGTAATACGATGATCTGGCGGGTTAAGCTCCTGTGGACACGCTGCTGATGTTTTCCTCTGACGGCGAGGCCCGCCTCCTCAGCAAGTTTGTCCAAGGGCATTTGTGACACTATGACTGCCTTCTTATTTTTTTTCAACACCCTATATATTTCCCTCAGCGAATCACGATATAGATACTCCAACGATCTGGCTTGGATCAAAGCAGACCTGCCATATGGAGGATCCGTCACGACTGCATCCACGCTTTTACTCCTTAAGGGGATATCACATGCATCTCCAACTATTAGCATACCATCTATATCATAATATCTTAGATTGAGGTTCGCACCGAGCACCATTTTTTGCTGGATGTCCATGCCAATGCATTGCGCGCCGATCGACGCAGCCTCTATGAGGATGCCTCCAGTTCCGCAGAACGGGTCTAGCAATATTCCATCGTGCAAGGATGAGATGTTAACCAAAGCACGTGCAAATCTTGGCAGTAAAACTCCAGGATAGAAAAATGGTCTCTGTTGAGGTCGTCTAACTTCATATCGTCCTCTATCTACGGACTCCATCAGTCGCCCAAACACACATTTGTCCTCCGTAAGCACTAGACGGAACATGACATCTGGGTTATCTAGATCTACGCGATATCCTTTTTTGTGAATGAGTGCACCTACTTCCCTCTCCAGTGCGGTGGAGCTTAGATCCGTCCCTTTACATTTTGCCCTGATGCAGAAGGTCCCTTTGAGACCAAGGTCAGCAGTGCTCGCTAGGCGCAGGATGGATTTGATGTTTGCAGGACAAATGAAGATCACATCTAGGATATGATGAGTCATGGCAAGACGTTTCGCTATCGGGGGAAGCTCTTGGACATCGACTACGAGCAATTGGTCCATGAATGCGATCTCTCTGAAATCGATGTTCAAGGATTCTAAACAAGCAATGACTTCGGCTCTTGGCAGCGTTGCATGTTCTCCAGAGAGTTCGAATGCGATCTTCATAAGTATATCGTATGCGTCTTTAACAATATGTTACTAACTATGGCAAAAAAGCAAGCTGGCATGATGTTCTCAAAACCCCTGGACTGCTATGTATATGTAGAGGTTTCAGGAGATGGAGTAGCATCGGTCGAGTTTAGGCGCTCTGGGGAACTCAAAAAGCTACCGATCACGGACGATCTGGCACGATATTTCAGCGGTAAGCCAGTGAATTTTCTGAAATACGATGTATGCTTGGAAGGATTTACATCCTTTGAGCGAGCGGTGCTAAATGAGACCAGAAAAATTTCGTATGGTAATACGATTACTTATGCCGAGCTAGCCAAGCGTGTCGGGCACCCAAGAGCTGCACGTGCAGTCGGAAACGCGTTGGGCAAGAATCCTGTGCCCATAGTCATCCCATGCCATAGGGTTGTTGGTAGGGATGATATAGGTGGTTATTTATGCGACGTTGGGATCAAAAAACGGTTGCTGAACTTGGAACGTCCGTTCGAGAGAGATCCTTAAGTCTACGCACACCGTCAATCTCCTTGATGACCTCAGCGACGGCTTTGGGAACCAAATCCTCCCAAGCCTCATCAGCAAGCATACGACGACGTATCTCCGTGCCAGAATATATACCCCTTTGGAACAAGGGAGATCGTTTGGTCTGGATGTTTGTTTCACTAAATAGATCGATGACAAGTGGGTTATTGGAGTATACGATGTTAAATGGAGGCGTCAATGATCGAACATGCGATACCCAAATCGCATGTCTGTCCACATCTGCTATTGGGATGACATAATAGATGATGCCAAGCTCCTCGAGCGATCTAGAAACCATCATGACCCTTTCGCCAGCGGTAAAAGGATCTGAAACGGTATGGCTCTGCTGGGCACTTCCTATGCCAACGACGATCTCGTCCACTTCTTTTACGATCTTTTTGATGACGGCATGGTGTCCCAGATGATAGGGCTGGAAGCGACCTATGTAGAACGCTCTGTTCATTTTATCACCTATTTTTTGTTTATCCTTCAACCCTCATTTTACCCGTAACCAGATAAATTTGCTGCGTATGATGAAAAGCGAAATCAGCAAGCTATCATAACACCTCAGCTAAGAACAATATCAAACCTATATAATAATTCCCAAAGCAATTATGGCGAGCTCCCAAAACATCCGAGGTTATCACGTCTGGGATTCTCAAGATCGACAAGATTCCCTTCCAGTTCATGATTAATCACTTTGATTTACAGAGAATCCTCCCCCCATAAAAATTTTATTGAATCATTTTCACCGCTGAAGGGATTGTACCGCTCTTTCACACAGACCTACCATAGCTGCAACCATGCTACAGTTGTAGTATGAACTCCATGACCGTAAAGACTCCCTCTCTTATCTCTTGTCGCATGCTGGTGCCGTGCTTTTTGGTGCAAGCGCTCCGCATCTCCTGGTCGCTCACATGTTGATATTACTGTTCGCGTTGCTCGTCATCGGCCTTGGCATCGTCTTCTCCTGTTTCATGAGCTCGAGAGGTGTGCAGATGGAAAAAGCGTGATACTTGATGCTGTTTTTCGTCACTCACCATACGCTCTGATCGCGCAGCTTACGCTAGGAATAGTGGAAATCAATAGGGTTGGGATAGGCTTTGAGGATCGGCTCACGCCGCACTTTCTTCCTTCCTTCTGACGGTCGCAACAATTACAGGTATCGCGGGTATCAGCGCTAGTCCCACGACGATTAGGCCAGAGGCGAGGAAATATGTGTTGGCTGACTTTAGGAGAGGTAGCCCTACCACAAGCGCATCTATCACGTAGTGGGCGATCAACACGGTCGTGAGATCGTATCTCAGGAAGAAATAGCCAAAAATGATTCCTGCTATCGTCAGCTCTATCCCCCGGACATATACCGGAAAGACGGGATATGATGAGTGCGCAAAAGCCCATATCACAGCGGGGATTACTAGGGCTAGCACGGTAAACTTGAGATATTTCTTGACGAGGGGTATGGCAAACAATCTGAATATAAACTCTTCAGATGTAGCTGCTAGGACACCTATGGTCAAGGGAAACAAGAATGGAAACGATGTGCTCAGGATGTTCGAGTAGACTCCACTGGCTGGCACCCAGATGCCAAAGAAGCTCTCTCCAATCAGATAGAAGAGCGTGATGTATCCCAGAAACATGAATGCGAGTGAATAGCCCCGAATCGATGAATATGCAAGCTCCTTTGAAAAGAAATTCCGTTTTCTGATCTCATTGATCACCGGCGTCCTGTTTCCAAGCACCTCCCTGGAAAGAGACTCACCAGCAGACCCTGACAGGAATATCATCAGAGCATATATCAACGCAGCTATGAGTGCAACGACTGTTATCATTAGGATAAACATGGTTTTGTCCATGAACGTTGGATACGCTGCCATGACTATCGGCAAGCTGTTGAGTTGCGATAATATGAACAATACCGCTACAACTCCACCAACCATCACGCCAAATCTCCAATCGACATCATCTTTCTTAAACTTGAATATGAAAACCACCAGAGCTGCTATGACTAGTAGTATCATAAACACCATGCTAACAAGCGCCAGCACCATGCCCCGAGAGCTCTCGTGCTCATAGTCTCTGGTGAACGATTCGGGCACCTTGAGATGCTTATTGTAAAGACCGATGTCCTCTCCATGAACACCCACATCTATCCTAAGTGTAGCCTCTCCAATCTTGTAGCCCTTCTTCTCCCACTTGAAATGGTGATCAGTCCGTGCCTTTCGCTTCTCACTGGATGACTTAACGAGTTCGAAAGCGGCCAGATCAACCCCTTGTAAAACTAAAAAGTCTTTTGCGATCTCTAATGCCTTCTCTTGGCTCAGATCAGCTCCCTCGGCGTCTTCTGGAAGCTCATGATTGAATGAGATCACTTCGCCGGTTGCAGGATCGATGTCAACCGTAAACTCCTCTTTTTCCAAGGGTTTAAACCATCTGATCGCCCAAAACCAGACAGGAAGCTCATCTCTCATCAGCTCATTCGCTCTCTCCATGCCCAAAGTTTTCTGAAGATACACCGCCGCAGAATCATCGGCTGAAAAGAGCAGTGTGCTCTCATACTCATCCAAATCAAATGTCCCCCGTCCGACTATGAACGCTTTTGCCTCTCCCATGGCATCCTCTTTGGAGAGTTTTAGGTCAATAGAAGCGGTCGGAAAAACAGCTCCCCAGAACTGCAAAAACACCATGAGACCTATAATACCCAGCGCCAAGATGACGATGTGTGTTCTATTTTCTTTTTTCTCCCCCTCTTCAGCCATATTTTAGCCGCCTTTGCGTCCTCGATGTATTCATTCCAATTTCACCGCAGTCCCATATGCCAGCAGTTCGGCTGCGCCACCCATCGTCTGCGACGTCATGAATCTCGCACTTATGATGGCATCTGCTCCCAGTTTTTCTGCCTCTTCTATCATTCTACTGATGGACTCTTCCCTAACTTCGCTCAACATCTCTGTGTATTCTCTCAGCTCTCCGCCGACGATATTCTTCAGCGCAGCGAGAATATCCTTTCCAATCCATTTCGCCCTGACGGTATTTCCCTTGACCAAACCCAAGGTTTCAACGATCCTCCGCCCCTCAATCTTCTCCGAGGTTACGACTAGCATTTTTATTTCACCTCCCCAAGTCTTTCCTTGATGACCGAGAGCAATAGGCACACTATTCCCGCTAGTATGCCCACGACTCCTATCCTGATGATCAGAGGAATGTCTGCTTCGAGGAACTGATACAGTCCATAGGCGGCACAGATGATCGCGCTGACGCCGAGAAGGATGAAACCAAAGAGTCGCACTTTTTCCATTATTTGTGCCTCCGTTTCAGGTCTGATGATTTTTTGACCGGATCTAGGTTGGCATCCCCATACTCTATGTCCTTGACTTTACCTAACAAAGCCCTACCGTTTTCCGTCCTTATGAGAATGGTGCTCCATCCAGGTGGGGAGCCAACAGAGCCCACTGAAATGTCAGCATAATAAGCGCTGAAATCACGACAGTGATGGCACGATGGGCGTGCATATCTTTTGATCTCCTTTATTGGGATGCGGCGCTCATCATCTGCATATATCACAAAGGACCCCTTGTCAAAGTCCATCTTTCGTACGCTCCGAAGCTCAATCCCCAGACCAGATATGAATTCACACAGGTCGTATGTGAAGCTCTCCATACAAAAAAGCCCTATTATTACTGCTATTTCCCTGAACTTAGCTAAGTTTCTGAGCAGCCAGGCAGAGTGAGCCTGGCAAGGCGTTCCTACTACTGCAACTCTCTCATATCTAGCTATGGCATCCTTCACCAGCGAGACGACAGGGGCGTTGGTGTATTTCGTTCCACTCGCTTTTACAACATCCTGGACATCGGTTATCAGAAGAGGTGTTGCCTGCCAAACCTCATCCCTAGTCACGCCTATCGCACAGTCTATATGTCCTTCTGCGAGCAGCGACTTGACCATTCCAGTGACGACGGCACCATCTTGTCCGGGCATGTTACTTCTGCCAGATCTGACGAGGAGCACGTTGTCGAATTCGTTCTCTGGAAAACCATCGATTACAGGGCACACCATAGAGCACGCGTCGCACTCTGTGCACTCTTCACTGATAACAGCATGATCTTTGATCGTGATCGCATCTATGGTGCAGACGGTTGCACACCCTCCACAACCAGTGCATTTACCAGCGTCTACGATCTCCTGTATTTCAACCTCAGCCATCAAATTCCCCTATGATCTCCTCGCCAATGAGCCTGATCGAGGTTGACACATCAGGGCCAATCGGGGAGCCTACCACCACTTGTGTAACTCCAATATCATGTAACTCTCTAATCCTCTGGATACAATGGTCTGGTGAGCCGTAGATCGAGAAGACATCCACCATCTGATTTGTGACAGACCCGAAAGCGGTCTTGAAGTCTCCCTTGGCAAATGCACTCTTAATTGCAGCTACGTCTGTGGAATCAATGCCGTGCCTTTCCAGGACAGGTGCAGGTGCCCCAGCTGCGATAAAGGCAACCACTGGCACCACTGCTTTTTTCGCCCTCCCCTCATCTAAATCCACGGAAAAGCTGGCATATGCAGCTACATCAAAACCTTGCTTAGGGGAGCCTTTTTGAACTTGGGGCATCGCATACTTAAAATCCAAGGGATGGGATGCGTTGATCAATACACCATCTCCTATGGCACTAGCGGTTCTAAGCATGAGAGGACCTTGCGCCCCAATATAGATGGGTATCTCTGGGCACTTGAACGATAGTTTGGCGCCATCGATCTTGAAGAAATTTCCTTGGAAAGAGAGACGTTCTCCTGCCAAGAGGCGTCTTATGATCTCTACCGCCTCTCTTAGCCTAGCTACGGGCTTGTCCATCTGGATACCTAATGATGTCAACGTGGTTCTATCACCAGCTCCGATGCCGAGCATGGCTCTGCCATTGGAAATCTTGTCAATGGTGGCAATGGCAGAAGCCGTCAGGGCAGGATGGACTTGATATGCATTCGTCACACCAGGTCCAAGTCTGACTCGTTTCGTCCTTTCAGCCACTAATGCCAACGTCGCATAGACGTTCCTGTTGTTATAGTGATCTGTGATCCAGACAGCATCGAATCCATGGTCTTCAGCTAAAATGCAGTGCTTTACGAGATCGTCCAATGGCATATCTGGGACGAATTCTATGCCGAACATGAAATCACCCATGCAGAATTGCCTCCCGGGTTTAAAAGATTATTGTTTTAACCTTTGAAACAAGAGCTATCACAGCCCTCCTATCCCACAATTTCATCCGATCTAAGGAAATCGAGCCAAGATCTTGGGAAAAATTCGTAATTCAGCGGACAAGGAAAATCATCACATTCAAAACATAATTCAACCCCTCTTTCTTTGGCACATTGCGGCATTCTACACACCGGATTTGGCGCACAGCCTGAGCAATGCTTTTTAATGAATTTTGGACACTTCTCACAGAAAATTCCACAAACTCCTACTTTCATTACACTCACCATGAGAATGATATATATACTCGCCTTGTAACTTGAATTTATGCAAGTCGTCGCATCCTGGAGCGGTGGCAAAGAGAGTTGCTTTGCATGCTACAAGGTGATTTTAGATGGCTTTGATGTCACTCATCTTCTGAATTTCATATCCGAAGATGTTGGCAGGAGATCTCATGGATTAGGCGCTGAACTATTATCAGTACAATCACAGGCCATTGGAATCCCAATCGTTCAAAGGAGAACTACTTGGAATACGTACGAGCGGGAGTTCAAAAAGGTTGTGAGTAGGCTAAAGCGGGATAACATCCAGGGGATCGTTTTTGGAGATGTCCATCTTCAGGAGCATAAGGATTGGATAGAGAGGGTTTGTGGTGAAATAGATGTTGAGCCAATATTTCCTTTATGGGGAAGAGACCCAGAAAACATAATCCATGATTTTATCGATGCCGGCTTTGATGCCATCATCATCGCTGTTAAGGCAGAAATCTTGGGTGAGGAATGGCTGGGGCGGAAGATCGATAAAAAGCTCATAGAAGAGCTTAGGGATAGAAAAATTGATCCATGTGGCGAAGCAGGTGAATATCATACATTCGTCATCGACGGTCCACTGTTTAAAAGGAGGGTGAAGATACTTGATAGCGACAAGGTGTTGAAGGATGGACGTTGGCTCTTGGAGATTTCAAGGTATGAGATCAGTGGCGAGTAATCTCGATCACACCAAATTCCTCAGTCCAGCATCCCTGACGATCTCGAGCGCTCTCCTTCTTTCCTCATATCCCAGCCGACGGTTTAGCTCTGGGTGTTGACTCGCTTTGTAATGTGGCGCATACTGGAACATGAGATTGAACCTTATGCGGGGTATATGTTCTGCGATCCACTCGACAATCGGCTTGGTGCAACATTCCAGATGGTTAGGCAGCACAAGATGGCGAAGAATGACCTCGGCATCTTCGTATGCTAGCAAGAAGTTTCGGGTGGTGATACTCCAATAGTCTTTTACGTTCGAGTACTTCTCAGCGCACTCATCGTTTCCGTATCTGAAGTCCGCCAAGTAGATATCTATCACGCCGCTTAGCAAATCCATCGTCTCGCTAGAGCAATACATGTTCGAGTTCCAGATCATAGGGGTGTTGATATTGCACGCATTCATGATCCGTAGTATAGAATGCAAATGCGGGGTTGGCTCCCCTCCCACAAAGTTCACGTTTTTTGCACCTTGGTATTTCCTCATCGCAATGATCTCTGCCATTCTCTCTGGAAGCACAGGCGTTCCAGTGACAACCCTGTTTGCTATGTCCCAGTTTTGGCAATATGCGCACGTAAACGTGCAACCTATGAAAAAGATCGTGTGCGATGGCACCAGCTCGGACTCCTCGCCATAGTGTAGGAATTCGGAGGCGTAACGCGATATGGCGTCGACGCCGCAGTATCCGACTTCCTTTGCCAGTCGGTTCACGCCACAGCGGCGCTCACAAAAATGACAACTCTGTAGGATATTGTTGGCAAGTTCTATTTTTAGATCGAGCAGTGATTTTTCCTTCGCGATTAGATACTTAGCCTTATGATCGTTGTTTAAAACGGCAAAGTATCGATCCAGTCCTTGTACGAAAGACATGATCATTGAAGCACTGGCTTATCCAATGGAATGCCGACCTTGGTCTCAGAGGCAATTTTTTTGAGCTTCTTGAGCAATCCTTCTCTTCTCCTTCCGATCAAGCTGTGCTCCAGCACTTCCTCTATGGTGGAAACTGGAACGATGGCGATCTTATCCACGTATTTTTCCTCGATCAACACATCCCTCTCATTTGACTTTGGTATCAGAACGGTCTTGATGCCTGCATTAGCTGCAGCTTCGATCTTGTATGTTACGCCTCCAACTGGGAGCACCTCCCCCCGGATGGAGAGAGAGCCCGTCATGGCTACACTTTGATCTACCGGAACTCCTTCCAGTGCAGATATGATTGCAGTTGCAACGCTTATGCTTGCAGAATCGCCTTCCACTCCCTCATATGTGCCTATGAACTGGATGTGTATGTCTTTGTTTGAGATGTCTTCTCCGCTGAATTTCTTGACGAACGCTGAGACGTTCTGCACAGCCTCTTGGGCTATCTCTTGAAGTAGGCCAGTTGCGATTACCTTTCCTTCTTCCTTTGATTGCGCTGGTGTTGTCTCTGCGACGATTGGAAGCACCAAGCCAGATTCGCCCATGAGTGCAAGCCCGTTAACTCTGCCGATTTCCGCACCTTTACTCTTGAACATCTCATAATCTTTTCTATGTTCAAGATACTGATCCTCAACTTGCTGTTCGACGGAACGCGCTATCTTTTTAGCCTTGAGAACGTGCTCCCGTGTAGTACGTTCTGCATCGGCAGACCTAGCGATATCACCAGCAACCCTGATCAATCCGCCGAGATCTCTTAGCTTAAGAGTTAGTTGACCTCTACGACCTGCTCTCCTTTGAGCTTCTCGAATGACTTCCTTTACTGCATCCTTCGTGAAATGAGGGATTCTTTTGTCCTTCTCTACCTCCTGAGCGACGAATCTGACCAACTTGCGTCTATTTTCCGGAGAGTCATCCATGGAATCCTGCATGTAGACCTCATAGCCGTATCCCTTTATTCTTGAACGAAGAGCGGGATGCATGTCCTTCGTAGCACCAAGGTTACCCGCAATCACCATGACAAAATCGCATGGTACTGGGTCGGTCTTGACCATCGCTCCTGAGCTTCGCTCCGACTGCCCTGTGATGGGATACTCGCCTTCTTGTAAAGCAGTAAGCAGGCTCTGTTGCGATTCTATGTGAAGAGTGGCAATCTCGTCGATGAAAAGAACGCCTTTATGCGCTTTGTGGACTGCACCCACCTCAACTCTATCATGTGAGGGCGTCTCGAGCCCCCCACTCTGGAATGGATCATGCCGTACGTCTCCTAAGAGGGCGCCTGCATGCGCACCTGTGGCATCAACATATGGGGCAGTACTCTTCCCTTCATTCGATATCAACAACTTTGGGACCGTCATCTCTTCTCTGGGCGTGATGTATCTGAGCGCGATGAAAAGAAGGAGGGCAGCTATAATACCCATCAACCACTGTCCTTGTATGAAAGCAAACACTACGATGCCCATGACGAGCATCATATATAGCATGTTCCGCGTCTGGGATTTCTTCTGGGCTTCCATTTTATGAGACTGTACTATCTGCTTCCCTTTCCCGGCTGGAACGGCCCTGACCTTTGGATTGTTCGAGTCCTCTGGATTGTGATAGACCAAGACGTCCTGCAGTTCCTCTTTGGGAAGAAGCTCAGCCATTCCTCTAGCTAGCATCGATTTGCCCGTTCCAGGCGTGCCTATCAGCATCACGTGCCTTCTCTGCTTGGCTGCCTTCTTGATCACTTCGACTGCTCTCTCTTGACCGATCACCTGATCGATCAGGAGTTCGGGCACCTTTATATCCTCAGTCGCCTCGAATTCTAGTCCGCCCAAAAGGTCGTTTTCATCGTCCATGTTCACATCTAAATGACACTCATGACCTATAAATCTATCACATCTTCAAGGGCTAGCGTCAGTACATCAACTACCATCGACACAGGGGGTGCATAGCAAGTTTCAGCTCTCAGCAGTTGCTGGACCGTCATTCCGCTTTTGATCGCAAGTGATAATGCATCGATTCGCTCCTTTACCCCCTCTTCTGAGATGATCTGTGCACCGATCAATCTTTTCTCAAAAAACAACAGTTTTACATCTATTTTCTTTGCATCTGGATAATAGCGTGCCCTTGTTAGTCCCTTTGCCTTTCCCTCGACAGGTATTAGTCCCGCCTGCTTTGCTACGTGAGAAGTCACTCCTACGGATCCAACTTGAAGATCACCGATCAAGCAGACGGTTGGACTGAGAACTGGATCAAACTCCGCACTTCCACCACAGATGCTCTCTGCCGCCACTTTGGCTTGCCTCACTGCAGAACTACCTAACGGACTGAGGCATGGGCGGTTGGTGATGTAATTCGTAACCTCAACACAATCACCTGCAGCATAGACATCTTCAGTTACTCTCATGGCTGAGTCGACCTTAATGCCGTCAGTCTCGCCGACCTCTATGCCTGCTTGCTTGGCAAGACAGGTGTTTGGCCTAGTGCCTGTGCACATGATCACCAAATCAGCTGGAACTACCTCTTTTCCAACGGTGACGAATTCTACGTGATCGGAACCGTTGATCGAGCCCAATGGGAACCCGGTCATCACTTTTACACCCAAACTCTCCAATCTGCTCTGGACGAGGGAAGCCATATCTGGATCCAGCACGCACGGAAGCACGTATGGGGTCATCTCTACTACAGTGGTATCAATTCCAACTTTGATAAATGCGGCGGCAACCTCAAGACCGATCGGGCCAGCGCCAACGATTACAGCCTTTTCTGCGTTGTTCATCGCTTCCTTAACTTTTTTGCCATCCTCAAGATTTCTAAGAGAGTAGACGCCCTTTTTGTCCATGCCTGGAATTTGCGGAATTAAAGGAAGAGAACCAGTTGCTATTCCCAGCTTATCATAGTCGAATTGTTTCCCTTCTGCGATGATCGATTTTCCTCCAAGATCGATTGCGGTGACTTCCGTATTGGTTTGAACATCAATGCCTTTGTCCTTATAATACTGAACATCGTGCATTACCAGCTCTTCAAAGGACGAAATCTCACCCGAAAGCACGAAAGGTATGCCACATGGTGAATAAGCTACATGTCGATCCTTGGTAAAAACCGTGATTTCCATGTCCTGATCTTTTTCCCTAACGTGCGAGGCGATGGGCATACCAGCAGCCCCACCACCGATGACTATGAGCTTTTCTGACATGGTATCACCATATTAATTGCCATATTTATAAGATTGCTGATGAAATCTTTTTAATGGGGCAAAACAATTACATCGTGATGAAGATTATCGGTGGTCCTGCATCGCAATTGCTCGCAACCAGGGTTGCATCTGAGTTGGGATGTGAGCTTGCTCTGGCAGAATACGAGCGATTTCCAGATGGTGAAGCATACGTACGCATCTTGGATGAGATCGATGATGTGGTCATCATCCAAAGTACGGTTTCTGATGAAGATCTGATCTGCTTACTGCAATTGATCGATGCATGCAGTGAAGCATCCGTTAAGGTGGTCATTCCTTATTTTGGATATGCTCGCCAGGGTAGACGATTCCAACCCCGGGAGGCTATTAGCGCAAAGGTCATGGCAAAAACGATTGGGGCAGATGAAATTTTAACGGTAAACATCCATGATCCATCTGTTTTGGATTACTTCAGCGGAAAAGCGCACGATCTAGATGCAGCGCCGTTGATCGGAGAACATATACGCTCGCTAGATCTTCGAAAACCGATCTTTATAGCACCAGATGAATTTGCGGGCGCATTAGCAAGATCAGCTGCGTCCAAGCTAGGTGTGGATTATGATGTGCTGGAGAAGAAACGGCTGAGCGGAAATCAAGTGGAGATAAAGGCGAAACATCTGGACGTAGCGAACAGAGATGTGATAATTCTCGACGACATGATCTCCACCGGGGGAACGATGACTGAGGCAATAGAACTGCTCAGAAGGCAAAAGTCCAATGATATCTATGTCGCTTGCATCCATCCCGTGTTGGCTACGAATGCAGTCGGCAGATTGTTCAAAGCTGGTGCAAAGGAGATCATTGCGACGGATACCATTGAGAAGGGTGTGAGCATCATCAGCGTTGCGCCGCTGATCGCTGGAGCGTTGAAGTGACCACTTCCAGTCGCTCAAGTGTTTTCAACATGCCCCACGCATAGACCACACATTCAAACGCTCTGATCAAATCGTCGTTCTCTAGAAAGTGATCGACATCAGAGCAATATGCAGTGATGTTTCTTATGAAGGCCTCTGCTCCCTCCTGAGCTTGTAATCCTTGTAGTCTCTCCTCTAACTTGGATTTCCACTTGATCGTCTCCCTTTTTAGCTCGTTTTTCAGCGCCATTCTATTCATCAGATGAACAAAAGGCGAAATTTTCGTTACACCTTAAAAAGCTCTATGCCATACATCTCATAAACAGGTTCGATATATGGGTGCCACTGCTCCTTATTGATGATTACACTTTTTTTAACGTCTTCATATTCTGGATGATCCTCAGCAAACAACTCTGCGTAAATGAGAATTTGACCAAGAGCTTGTTCCCACTTATCAGCTCCTTGTTTAGGTATATATTTAACTTCAAGTATCCACGCTCTTTTGTCTATTGTACAAACACAATCAATTGTGAGAATGCTGCTTGCTTTTAAGAAGCCTGATTTTGGAGAAATTTCTCTCTTGATAAATTGATGCCATGGTTCTACAAGCTCACGTAATTCCTTATGACCTAACCACGCCTTCTTAATTCCACACAGAACTTGATGGTAATAGCGCTTATTCTCAGATCCTACTTCGGGCTCTGGTAAATTGAGATCAACAAACCTTTTTAATATCTCGTCCTCTTTTTCACCCATTTTATCACTCACCTTGCGCTACAGTCCTCGGTTTTTCAATTTTTCGAGTTGCCCTAACATCTTCATGTCTAAGTCTTTCCAGTTATTAGGAGAGATTATCTTAAAGCATATCGTGTCACCCCTACCGTTTTCACAAGTTACGCGAAGCTTGACTAGATACTCGCCTGGAGGAAGATAAGCCTGGTTGGCAATATCTGGTATGCTTAAAGCTATGGGCATCGCTATCCACGATCCTTTAGATGGCGCCCTGACAATTTGTTGAGCGTAGTCCCCAAGATCCAAAGGAGTGCTAGGAGTAGTTGTAGTGATTACACTCCCTGAAGCAACAGCTGGAATTGATGCCATCCTTCCATGAAACTCATAGGAATATGTCCCAGCCGGATAATAATCAAGAGCTAGAGAGTTTTTGACCTCTTCTGGCATTACAGTTTTATTCTCTTTGACAATTTTGTATTTTGGTTGTGAGAAAACGACATCTAAACGTCTGGGTTCAGACCCTATATCGATCGGCTCGGGCTCAGTGGTTTTAAAGCTATAATTAATATCAGCCCAGTGAAGTGTATGCTCCGGATCGAGGTTATTTGTATTCCCGGGTATTTTTAAAATCTCCAAAGTAGCCACACACCTGAGGGCAAGACTTTTTCCTATATTCCTAACCCTAACACAACCAAATTTTCGTATTATCCCTAAATCGACATAACGATAATAGCCTAGATCAGATGGCAATTTTGGATTAAACTCTACTCTCAACTTAGGTCTTTCTTTCCATCTTTTAATATCTCTTATGATACCTCTTATAAATGCTATAGTTCCTAACAGAATTCTGATTGTCGACCAATCCATATTCTCAAGTTCTTTTTAAGCTTCTTAATCAGCACATTTGGGCTCTTTGTCACTTTTTGGCTCTCTTTGTTCAACTTTTCGTGAGCTTTAACTACACCCTTTAAAACTTCAGAAATTAACTATTACCCTGCTCCTAGGAGATCTGTCTTGAACTCCTTTTCTTCTCTTGTCAGTGTAAATTTGTATTCCATGTCTTGAACTTCAACGACAAGTTGTATTTCTGCAAGGAGAACGGTCTTCTCATTGTTCTGGATATGGGTTACCCACCATTCATCTAACATTTTGTTGTCTATCTCCGTCATAAAGGGAATTGTCGTATCACCCATGGCTTTCA
>JASEEV010000013.1 GCA_030019435.1 Methanocellales archaeon
AACACTGCACTTCATCTGCCTGCGATCGCACATGAAGTTGGCATTGATCTCAAGCTTGAGGTCTTCGATGAACTGAGCAAGTTCATTCCGCATTTGTGCGATATGAGACCCGGTGGACCTTTTACGATGGACGACCTCGATAAAGCTGGAGGCATCCCCGCCGTCATGAAGCAGCTAGAGCAGAAGTTGTTCAGAGAAGCGTTGACGGTATCAGGCAAGACATTGGGTGAGAATCTGAAGAACGTCGATATAGGCAACGAGGAAGTCATCAGACCGCTCGGTAGACCGGTTCACCCAGAGGGAGGGATGGTCATCCTCAAGGGAAATCTCGCACCTGATGGGGCTATCGTCAAACAGACAGCTGTTAGCGAAAACATGTTAGTTCATAAGGGACCAGCGCGTGTCTTTGATAGCGAGGAGGATGCTGTCGCAACGATCCTGGATGGAGGCATAAAAAAAGGGGACATCGTCGTCATTCGGTATGAAGGACCAAAAGGCGGACCTGGAATGCCGGAGATGCTGATGCCGACATCAGCTATAGCGGGCATGGGCTTATCAGATTCCGTTGCACTGATAACAGATGGACGATTCTCTGGAGGTACGCGTGGACCATGCATTGGTCATGTCTCACCAGAGGCGTCTGATGGCGGACCGATCGCATTTCTTAGAGATGGCGACATCATCTCGATCGACATTCCAGCCAGGAGCATAGAGGTTGAGCTTAGCGAGAGCGAGGTGGAGCGGCGTAGAAAGAAATGGTCTCTGCCAAAACAAAAACTGAGCGGGTATCTTGCCAGATATGTAAAGCACGTTTCATCTGCGGATAAAGGCGGGATTGTAAGGTGATCCCCGGTCTATGGTTTCAGATACTGCTCTTCGCCACTGGTCTAATTCTGTTGGTCGAAGGAGCTGATTTTTTAGTCAAGGGATCATCCAGAACGGCAAGTATGTTTGGCATACCACCCTTGGTCATAGGGCTGACCATCGTCGCCTGCGGCACATCATTGCCAGAGCTTACCGTGAGCTTGACGGCATCTCTGAGTGGGGTCAACGACATCGCCATCGGCAACATCATCGGATCGAACATAGCGAACATTTGCCTCATACTCGGCGTTAGCGCATTGATCCGCCCGCTTAATGTGCGCCTTGGTGTAGTAAGGCGAGAGATGCCCATGATGCTGGGAGCCATGCTCGCAATGCTCATCATGTCCTTCGACGGACGAATAGGCCGTCTAGATGGCATGATACTGCTGATCTGCTTTGTCGCATATGTAACGTACTTTGTGCGCGATGTATTGCGGTCAAATCAAAGATCAGAAGTTGCTCAGACCAAACTCTGGTATAATGCATTGATGGTCATAGGAGGATTATTGGCAGCTTTGATCGGTGCCAGGCTCTTGGTAAACTCAGCCGTTGTCATCGCTCGCACACTTGGCATTACTGAGGCGGTGATCGGTCTATCCCTTGTAGCACTTGGAACCTCGCTTCCAGAGTTCATGACATCAGCTATGGCATCTCTGCGAGGACGAAGTGACATTGCGATAGGCAATGTACTGGGAAGCAACTTGTTCAACATCTTGCTCGTGATAGGAATCTGTGCGGCGATCATTCCTCTGACCTCGAACATGCTCATCGACCTGATCGTAATGTGTTTGGCGGGTCTCATCGTGGTCTTGTTGTTCTGGAGTGGTTTGACGCTGACGCGTGGAGAAGGAGCACTGCTCCTAGGCGCCTACGGTATCTATTTGGCATATCTTTATGGATTTTAACCCAAAAATTTATAAAACATCGTGTCATATTATATAAAACAGGTGGTGTAATTGAACGTATCCACGTGTGTTAAAACCAGGAAAGTTGGGGGGTCTCTGGTGGTGACCATACCCAAAGACGTGGCGAAAGCAGCAGGTATACGTGAAAACGAGTTGGTCAAGGTGGAAATTGAAAAGGTCAAAGCAGACTTCTTTGGTGCGTTAAAGGGGCTCGGCCCATTTACAAAAGAAGACGAGCTGAGAGTACATGACTAGATATGTCATCGATGCCTATGCTTGGGTGGAGTATCTAGATGGATCTAGGTCCGGTGAGAAGGTAAAAGCGATTCTCCAAGGGGAAAACGAAATCTATACTTGTGCCGTCACGGTCGCAGAAGTGGCCAGCAAGGTGTGCAGAAGAGAGATGGATGTTAACACTGCTCTAGAGGCAATCTCAACGCTTTCAAAGATAATCGAGGTTGATTTTAACCTAGCGAAAGCATCCGGCATCTCTCATGCGAAAATGAGGGAGAAAATAATGGATTTTGGTCTTGCCGATTCTTTCGTACTAGAAAGCGCAAAGAGGATAGAGGGAAAGATCGTGACAGGGGACGAGCACTTTAGGGACACCGAGGGCGTTGTTTTTGTCGAATAGTTATTTATCCTATTTCATGACATCTAATAATGCCACCCTCTCCAACACAAGTTCCGGAATCTTATCTTCGCCCACCGCCCTAATTTCCGCCTCAGTTATGTCAAAGGTCTTGATGAGCTTTTCCTTCTTGTATTCGGTGTAGTCAAGCACTGGTGCCTCGTGGATAATGCCTCTCAGCTTAACGCTCGCCCCTGCTATGTCATCGCCTATTACAATGATTGCAACGTTGTTTTTGCCAGAGTGAACACCCATCTCCATCGCACGTTCAATCTGGCGCTTTCCGGACGCGTACAATAAAATCTCCATTCCCAGATCCTTGGCGATGTTTCTTCCCTCATGCACGGCTCTCATTGCCCTCTTGATCGCGAAGCGAAGATGCTCCACACCTGCAACCTTGTCTGCATCTAGCACTTGGATCGTCGCATGATGTTTTTTTGCGACTTCGCTCAACATTTTGATGAAGTCATCGACATCAGCAACGTCAACAATTCCGCTGATGATTTCGGTCTTCATGATCTTGTCCCTTTCTTTTATATCCAAAAAAGATCTACACTTAGCTCTTCTTTTATCTTCGCCTTGATTTGCTCCTTTTTGCTTGGATCTAGATATACATGTAATTCTCCTTTTGATCTGTATGGTAACAACCATCCTTCTTTTATCATTTCATCCACGATGCTTGGTACTTTACCCCTCAGATGACTTGGGAATCCAGATTTAATGTCATCGACAGAGACATGGCATCCTCCAAAGTATTTTCCTCGGCACATCTTTTCGAGCACTCTGGATTTTATCTGCTCCTTATCCAAGTCCATACCTCAGTGAATTAAGAATGATATATGAACACTCCTTTAAATATTTTTCTTAAATATCTTACAATGGTGTAAGAAATAACATAAAACTTATATATCATTAGTGGCTATAGGATACCCTATAGGTAGGACACCAGATAATATATATGTGACAACTAAAAGTCACGAGGCAAAAAATGAAAAAACTATCTGGATTTAAAATAGTATTCAGTGACTCGGTTCCAGCCAGAATGATGGACGCATTTCTGGACAACTGGGGATTGGATTTAACCAAGACGGACATAGCAGAGATAGCTGGGGTGTCACGCGACTCGGTATACAGAATTTTGCCAATATGGGAGAAGCTGGGCATCGTGAAAGAAACGAGGAAAATTGGTGCCACCACATTATACACACTAAACAAGGACAACGAGGCAGTTAAAGCTCTCAAAACGTTCGACTGGAAACTCACAGAATATATAATCGATAAAGAGATAGAGCTAGAGGAGCCCTCAAAACTCATTAAAATAGCTATAGAAGCAGCTTAGCGGTCAAGACTGTTCGTCCGCCCTTCTATTCCAAACTTCTTCCCACTGCTTCATCTAGGCTGACGCCCAACTGCTCCAGAATCTTGACCGCGATTTTTGTCCCAACCAGCTCACCAATTGCCTTGGGGTCGGCATTTTTGAGCTTATCGAGATCCGTGAAGCCTGCATCGTACAATCTGCGCGCTCTGACCCTCCCTACGCCCCTTATCTTGACTAATTCGAGAAGCTCTTCCTTGATGCCATATCTGATTCGCTCGACCAAACGCCTTGCCTCCCTTGTAAACGGCAGTCTTAGAAAAGCTGACAGCTCTGCTGTGCTATGCACGAGCCATTCTGCCGTCTCCGTCAGCGTGCGAATATCTCCTGGACCTATTCCGAATTTTTTGGTGATATCGTTCTCATGCACCTCATCGATCCAATCTAAGAACATCATCGCGGTCTTGACTTCGGCAAGAAACCACTCGTCCTCTTCTACACAGACGAACTCCTCATCATGCTGCTCTGCAAAATCAGATACCCACGTATAGTCATTGCTCCGCAGATACAGTTTCCTCATGTCTGGCGTTCTGCACACAAGATGAAGCAGTGTAAGCGAAACGATCTCATCCACCGATCTCAGCGCCTTGATGATGATTGAGGCAGATAATGGATCTATGTACAATCTAGATACCAATCTTCCCAAGCTTGTGGCACGCAACTTCTCATCTGACCGGACCAACATGTCCTCATCTTCTAAAAATTCCAGCACGGCATCGATCACATGCTCCAGGCTCCATCTTTCTTGCTGTGAGGCATAGAACGTGGCTTCCATGAAATCGAATAGTTGTGACGTAGAGGAGGCAAATCCAGTTGCGATCGTCGATAGCACGTGCGTGCGCAATGCGGTCTCAGTGCCCAGCTTCGACCAAATGTTCTCTGGATATGCAAGCACGTAGTTTTCCATTAGCGCATTCAGCTCATCAAAATTTCTTGCGATGAGGACCGCCTCACCATATGGATCTAAGCCTGGTCTTCCTGCCCTACCGCACATTTGTTTGACCTCTAGAACTGGTATCGGCGTCAATCCAAAGTTGACATCATACCGCTTATAATCCCTGATGACCACTCGTCTTGCTGGTAGGTTGAGACCTGACGCTAAGGTTGGGGTACACGCTATTACCTTTATCACATTGGATCTGAAGCCAATCTCTATGATGCGTCGATGCTCGCTTCTCAGCCCAGCGTGATGAAAGGCAGCACCATTTTCAACGCAGGAGGCAAGTTTCTCGCAAAGATCAGTCTCCCCTACCTCGCGTACATCTCCTGCTAACTTCATCAGCCCATCCAGATCGTCAGGATCGATCATATCTTTGATCGCCCTACTAACCCTTTTGGCTATGCTTTCAGAGTTTTTGCGGGTGTTGGTGAAGATGAGACATTGTCCCCCCTCCCTCATGGTATCTATGGAGAGCGCAATGGCATCATCTTTGTTCCTCGCATCGATCTCCTTTTTTCCTTCCACAAACTTGATCGCTCGTCCAAACAGGACGCCTTCTCGCAATTCCACAGGGCGCCAGTCGCTTTGAATGAGCTCTGCATCCAACCATCTCGCCAACTCATCTGCATTTCCTATGGTGGCACTCAGCGCAAGGATCTGCGCTCTTGGATTTAGCTTCATCAGCTTCGCCAATGTGATCTCCAGCGTTGGTCCTCTGTCCGGCGAATTGATGAGATGAATCTCGTCCGCAACTATGACCGTAAGCTGAGACATCCAACTTGCCTCATTCCTGAGCAGCGAGTCCGCCTTTTCCGAAGTGGCAACGATGATATCATATCCGCCCAGCCACTCATCTTTCTGGTCAAAATCGCCCGTCGATATGCCAACCTTGACTCCCAGCTTTTCGAATTCCGAGAAGCTATCAAATTTCTCAGATGCGAGCGCTCTAAGCGGTACGATGTAGAGTGCTTTGCCGCCACTTAGCACGGACTTTAGCATGGCAAATTCTGCTAAGAGCGTCTTGCCAGATGCGGTGGGAATGGATGCAACGACGTTTTTTCCATCCAGTACGCCGCGCTGAATTGCTTCCGCCTGCGGAGGATATAGCTCATCGAATCCCCCTCCCAGGTAAAATTGGATGATGCTCTGAGGCAACTGACCAGACAGCTCGCTAATTCTCATCGCCTTAAACCAATGATTGGATGTGAGAAAAGTATTTCTCTCAAGCAAATAAAGACGATGAAATCAACTGACAGAGAGATTTCCATCACTCACTCCTATGATATTAAACACTACTTTTCATTTTTCCACTTTTTAGTACACTAACTTTTTGAAATGCTGTGTTGAATAATTATTTGAAAAGCCATTATTTTACCCCTTTCGCCAATCTAAGACCTAAGATTGCTTTTTTGACGTAAACCCAAAAGAAGCAATTACAACGCTCCTTTGCAGGATTTATTCAACACACTTATTCCGAAAATGTTAAATATCATTCCGACAAAAGGATTATTTGGAGGCTAAAAGGTGATAGAGATAAAAGAGGTCGGTAGGCGTGGTGAGATGGTGATACCCCGGCGATTTCGAGATGTTTTAGGTCTAGATGAACATTCAAAGGTCAGGATAACGCTGGAGAAATCAAAAATCGTCATCGAGCCGGTTACCGATGAGGTCGTCGAAAAAATGCGGGGGATGTTTGGTAGGAGAAAGATAGATGTGGTGAGATTGGTTGAGGAAAGTCATGTCACCCATTAGCCTTTCGAGGGCGAGATCTCCGATATACGTAGACTCCACGGTCTTTCTAAACGTCCTTTTAGACCACCCTGAGCATGGAGAGGAATCTGCGGATTTTCTGAAGAAAGTTAACAGGCGTGACATCTTAGCATACACGAGCCCACTGGTGTTCGATGAAGTGTGTTATGGTTTAACGATAGTTGAGACTGAGGATCATCTTGTGAGAGAAGGGATGGAAAGACCCATTCACAGATGGAAGATCATCGACTCTCTGCGAATGAGGCCAGAACTCATGAAGACGTTCTTTAGCAAGATAAAGGATGCAACTCATCATATCTTCGATCTGGGCGGACTGAGCATGCTCGATGTGACGGGGGGTGACTGTAGCCAGATGATCGTTTTTATGGGGGAACACAATTTGCTTCCGCGAGATGCTCTGCACATCGCGGTTATGTCTAGAAACAACATAAAGAGGATCGCATCTCAGGACAGTGATTTTGATAGGGTGCCTGGGATTCAGAGATATACCTCTCGAGCCTGAAAAGAGAGCTCAACAATTTTCATTGCTTTAAACCAACGATCGAAAGTGAGAAAAGTATTTCTCTCCAAGAAAGATCGAACGAAAGGGGGATGTTGAAAAGTAGATCCTCCTTGCTAGTGGCGGGCATTTTGGCAATGTATATTAAAAGGGTTGAGGGTAATAGATGAATAACATGAATTTTCAAAAGACGGAAGAAAAAACATATTGGTTATGTATATTAAACCGAAAGAACTGGGAAGTCGTGAAGAAAGAGAATGTGTGGGGGGTATCTGAAAGGCATAAGAACCAACTGAACAAAGCCAAAATTGGAGACGTCTTCATTTTTTATACAATAAGTGAATTGACAGGCAGAGAGAGAACGGAATCTGAAATAACAGGAATTTTTGAAGTCGCATCCAAACCTTATAAGGATAACAAAAAACTATTTTCAAGTGTTGGAACGAGGCATTTCGGTGAGATTTTTCCTTACAGAATCAAAGTTAAGCCCTTGGAAATATTTGAGAATCCAATTGCTTTTAGACCTCTAACCAAAAAACTAAGTTTTATCACAAACAAAAAAAGATGGAGTTTGCATTTACTAGGAGCAGCTATGAAGGCTATTCCAAAAGAGGACTATGACTTATTAGCCAGCATGTAAAGTAAAAGTGGTGAAAAATGAGCATGTCAACTCATATAGGTATAGATGTTGGCTCCAAAAGCTTGTAAGTAGAAAGTATAGCGGGCAATATTCTGGCAATGCATATTTAAGAAAGATAAGAAGTAATAGATGATAACATGGAAAAGGGATTTGGCGAAGAAATAAGTTTGGAGCAATTAGATACTAATAAAATCGCTAACGAGATAAGAGAACATGCTTCTGAATCTAAAAATGAAGAAGAATTGAAAATAGAAGTTGAGAAGTTATTAGATCCTATAATCAAGAGATGGAATATAAAAGCATCTTATGAACATAAAAGTAGGCATGAAATTTCTGGTGTAAGAAAGGATGCTCTATATGGCACGGTTATCATAGAATACAAAGCTCCAGGAAAATTGGAGAGCAAAAGTGAGTTTGCCAAAGCCAAAGAACAGGTTAAAAAGTACATAAAGGAAGAGGCAGTAGATCCAAAATATTTTGGGAGATACTTTGGTGCAATAATAGATGGTTATAGAATCTCTTTTGTCAGATTTAGAAAAAATGAATGGGAAGAGCAAGAGGAGCCATTAGAAGTAAATGCTCAAACCGTTTTGAGATTGTTAGAAGCTATCAGGGGATTAAGAAGGAAGCCCATTGACGCTGAATTTTTACTTTTAGATTTCGGTCCTAGAAGCGAAATGAGTAAAAGGGTTATTTTAGTTCTCTATGAAGCTCTAAAAAGGTCTAAATTTGGTAGAACAAGGATGCTTTTTGATGATTGGAAAAGGGTTTTCTCACAAGTATGTGCTTATTCTCCAGAAAAATTAGCCAAGTTGATAGATTATTATGGACTAGAGGATCGGAAAGACATAGATGTTGAAAAGCTAATGTTTGCAATTCACACTTACTATACCATCTTAATGAAACTACTAACTTCTGAAATAGTTACATTGTTTGCTGATAGCTTGTTGGGTTCTTATCTCAAAAGATTGGAAGAGGCTTACTATAGAAGCCATGAAGAAATGCTTGAAGAGCTGAAAGATTTGGAAGAAGGGGGCATATTTCATACCGTCGGCATCAGAAACTTTCTAGAAGCAGACTATTTTGCATGGTATCTAGAGGAGTGGGACGAAAAAATTGCTGCTTCGATTTTTGAAATTACGAAAAGGCTCTTAGATTACGAGCCGGCAACTGTAGAACTAAATCCAGAGAGAGTTAAAGACTTATTCAAACGACTCTATCAGAATTTAGTTTCAAGAGATGTCAGACACAAATTGGGCGAGTACTATACTCCAGACTGGCTTGCTGAATTGCTTCTAGATGAAGTTGGTTATGATGGCAACCCAGACAAAAGAGTTTTAGATCCTGCCTGTGGCTCTGGAACATTTTTGGTGTTGGCTATAAAAAGAACCAAAGAATACGCTGAGGAGCATTTCCTTGATGAAAGAGAGCTGATCAAGAAGATAATAAACAATGTTAGGGGAATTGACCTCAATCCATTGGCAGTTTTGGCTTCAAAGGCAAATTATCTCATAGCTCTCTCAGATTTGATAAGGTATAGACCAAGAGAAGGAATTGATATCCCCATCTATCTTGCTGATTCCATTTCTGTTATAAGAAAAGCCACTCTTTACGGTGATGAGTTTGAATTACACACCAATGAAGGTAGATTCTGGATTACAAAAGAAGTCATAGACAAAAATCTACTGTATCCTGTTCTCTCATTAATTGATGGTTGTGTAAAATTAGGTTATACAAAGGAGGAATTTGAAAAACATTTGAGCAAAAAAATTCCATTAAGTGAAGAATCTATCAAATCCTTCATCAGACTTTACAATAAAATTTTAAAACTTGACAAGTACGGGAAAAATAGAATTTGGACGAGTTTGCTTAAAAATTCTTTCTCTCCAATGTTAATGGGCAAATTTGATTATGTAATCGGTAATCCACCTTGGATTAACTGGGAAACTTTGCCAGAATTCTACAGAAATTCAACAAAACATCTTTGGGATAATTATGGATTGCTGCAAAGGACAAAAGGTATGGGATTAGGAAAAGTTAAAAGAGACCTTGCCATGCTTTTCGTCGCAAGATGTTTTTCTCAGTATGTTGAAGAAAATGGTAAACTTGCTTTCTTAGCCCCATTCACAACGTATAAAACTCAAGCTGGTGCTGGATTTAGAAGTTGGCTCGCTAACAAATGCGAAGTAGAAAAAATCCATGATTTAGTTGAACTTTATCCATTTGAGGGCGCTATCAACAGGACTTCTTTATTAGTCATAAAAGGGGGTCAAACAAAATTTCCAATTCCTTGTACCATGTGGTCAAATCCAAGAAGTAAAGGGATGCCTCAAGAAGCTGAACTTGAGGAAGTCAAGAAGGCAACAAAACAATTTGACATGATTTTGGCTCCAATCAGAAAAGGTAAGCCAGAAACTTCTTGGATGATAACTAGTGAGAAGGCTTATGATGCTGTGCAGAGGATTATGAACCCTTCAGGATACAGCGCCCATGCAGGAGTATATACTGCACTAAATAGTACATATTTTATTGATGTTATTTCTAAACAACCTAATGGAATTTTAATTGAGAATTTAAAATCAACGGGAAAGAAGAAAGTTAAAGGCATAAAGACGATAATAAAACCGAATTTGATTTATCCTTTGGTACGTGGTCGAGATCATAAACCATGGTATGTGAGTCCATCCGGATATATTTTGATTCCAACGGACAAGAAAGGAAAGACACTATTACATTCAGAATTGAAAATAGAGCATCCTAACACATACCAATACTTTCTGAACTTTTTAAAAGATCTCGTAAATAGGGGAGGAGAACCATACAAAACTAAATTGAAACCATATCGTAAAAAACCGATAGATGTAGCTGAAAAAGAGGCCCCACCGTTTTATTGGCTTTTCAACGCTTCTCCGGCACTTGCACCATACAAAGTAATGTGGAAATATGTTGCTGGTAAAATTTCTGGTAAAGGAGAATTTTCAGCAGCAGTTATAGAGCCTGTCAATGATAAATGGCTCGGCGAAAAGGTAGTGATACCGAATGAAAAATTAATGTTGATCCCATTTAACGAAAAGAATGAAGCGCATTTTGTAGCCTCTGTTCTCAATTCTTCTATTGCACAACTTATAGTCATGTCATACACAATAGAGACTGCAATTTCCACGCATGTTCTTAAAAATGTTTACGTCTCACCCTTTAATCCAAAAGACAAAATCCACAAAAAACTCTCTGAACTTTCCAGAAAAGCCCATGAATTAGCCAAAAAATATTACGAACAAAATGATTTGCAAGCACAAGAAGAATTAAAGGAAGTGGAAGATGAAATCGACAAGACCGTTGCTAAGTTATATGGAATTACCGATAAAGAACTTAACGAGATAAAGAAAACTTTGAAGATATTAAAAGGTGAGTGAAAAATATGCCAATAACCTACGATATAGTCAGAGTAGAGCCTAAGACCATATATGATCTATATGGACTTTATCGAGACGAAAAAATAACCTGGAACACAGAATATCAGAGATCCGAAGTTTGGAAAGAGCCAAAGAAACAAAAGCTTATCGATTCTATAATAAAAGGTTATAGCATTGGGATGATATTCTTCAGGAAAAAGGATGATAAATATGAAGTCTTAGATGGTCAACAGAGGCTCCGTTCTATTTTTGATTATATGAATGATGATTTTCCAACCTCCTCTGAGTTTACTCCAGAATTTGCAGAGAAAAAGTATAGTGAATTGGAGCAAGACCGAGAGAGATATCCAGGTTTCATTGCACATAAAATAACAGTCGCAGAAATATCAGACGTTGATGATGAAACAACAGCTGACATATTTTTGAGATTACAAGAAGGGGTACCACTAAACACAGCAGAAAAACTTAACGCATCAAGGGGCAAAATGAGGAATCTTATAGTAGAACTTTCGAATCACCCCCTTTTAGGAAAAACTGATCTGGATGACAAAAGGTTTGGCTACCGATTAATTTGTGCTCAAATTGCTAATTTAGAATTGAATTGCGATTTAGAATATATAAGATTTCCAGATATAAAGTACGAGAACCTTAGAGATATGTACGGAAGGTATAAGGATAGGAATCCTCCCAGCTGGTTACCAGGAAAAATAAAAAGGACATTTAACTTTTTACTTCGGACTCTCAATGATGATGCACAACTTATCTATAGAAGAGGAGATTTTTTACCAATATATCTCCTAGCATCCTATATAAACGAAAAATATGTTATTTCTGAAGAAGAGAAACTTAAGGAGTTTGTCAGGGATTTCCTAGCTAACGTCGATAACATAAATATAAGGGATGAAAATTTAGAAGAAGATAAAAAACCTTATCGAGATTATAAATTTTGGAGAAGTGCAGGAGCCCTCTCTTCTAAGTCCTTCAAAGAGAGATTTGATATAATTCTCGGTAAGTTTCTTGAATATGTACCAGATCTCCTACAAAAAGATGATCAACGTTTATTTGATTATGGTCAAAAACTCGCCATTTACCATAGAGACAAAGGCAAATGTCGAGTATGCAACCAAAAAGTGGAATTTAATAATGCAGAATTTCACCATGTAACTGAGTGGGCAGATGGTGGAAGAACCACGGTTGAAAATGGGATTCTCGTCCACCCTGAACACCATCCTAGATAAAACCTAGCTAATCATTCACTTGGTTGGTGGAATTTGATCTTCGGAAGTGCTGGTATCAAAGAAAAGAGATAAATGGCATCAATAAGATAATCAAATATGAGCTATGACAAATTGGAAAGAAGTAGTGCGACAACTATTTGTGATAACTATTCTCGGAGGTATAATAGTAGGTATAGTTATATTAGGAGTCAATCATTGGTATGGTGAACAAAAAAGAGCAGAACTCAACGTGGAAGATAGTGCAATTCATTTTCGCGTCACTTGGGATGAGAATAACGAAAATTACCGAGTCGATTTAAGATATAATTTCAATGTAACAACTAAAAAACATGCTGTAAAGGTGTATAGAATTGATGTGAACTTCCCAGATGAGACTTCTTCTCGAATGACTCATCCACCATTTATACATGATAATCTTAATTGGGAAATAATGCCAGATTATGAAGATTTGATTCCACTCTATGACCACCAAACTTTTTTAGAGCCAGAAATGAAAAGATGTATAATAACGAACTCATTTCAAAACCCTCCATAGGATGAGGATGCTGGCCAGATTGATGAATGCCTGGTATGTTCTGACCAGTCTTTCATGTCTTATGATGATTCTTTTGAAGCTTAACAGCCAGGCGAAGAATCGCTCTACAGCTCCTCTGTCTTTGTATGATCTATCGTCGAATCTTACAGGTCTGCCTGATCTTGGTGTTTTGCTGTTCCTTTTATTGCATGGGATGTTGCTCTGGATTCCTCTGTTTCTCAGGTATTTCCTTATTTCTGTGGTATCATAGGCAGGGTCAGCTAAGAGCTCTCCAGGTCTTGTGCGTGGTCTGCCTTTCGGAAGTTTGATCCGTATGCTGTCGACCACTTCTTTGAACATGAGGGAGTCATGATCGTTGCCTGGTGATATGATGGTGTTCAAGGGCAGTCCCTGTTTGGTTACGGCAGCATGTATCTTGCTGCCCTTTTTCCTCTTATAGCCATCATATCCTATTGCCTCACCCCTTTTTTAGCTGCTATGGTAGAGGAATCTATGATGGCTTTATCCAGATTGAGTTTTTCCTCTTGGTATGCTCTCTCCTGTAGTCTGCTCATCAAGTCTTGCCAGATGCCTTCTTCTTGCCATCTCTTCAGCCTTCTCCATGCAGTTACCGGAGCTCCATACTTCTTGGGCATATCCTCCCACTTGCAGCCCGTTATTAAGACATAGATGATGCCGTTGATTGTCCTTCGGTCATCTGCTCTGTGTCTCCCTGTCCTAGGTTGTGGCGGTAACAATGGCTCTATGAACTCCCATTGCTCATCTGATAATTCTTCAAACCTCAATTTTCATCCCCTCAAATAGAAGAGAGACCCAAAACTATAAATACTTTTGAAATGAGTTCAACGATATATTATGAAGATTATAAAGGATTTAGGGAACCAATAAATTGCTATTATAAACTCAATATAACGCAAGAATATAAATCCGAAAAACTCTATCGCCCCATCTCTTGGACTCAGATCAGTACTTTTATTGGGACTGAAGGTTGGGATTGATGGAAAAGCCCCAGCTGCACTGAAGTATGAGGAATCCGCTTATTTAGAATGGAGTTTATTTTCACATCAAACTCTCGTATCCGCTCTTAGTTATTCGAGCTATATGTATGGGTTCACTAATTGTTACAATATATCCCGGTTTAAGCTTTTCTTTTTTCTTTTCGATGACATCTTCAAAGCAAGAACGGATTGCCGCTTTATACTTTGATGGAGAACTCAATTGTGAGTCTTTTTTCTCTAACCTACACCTAAAGATGGGGTCCGCAACAGCAATAACATCAGGAGCACCTCCCAATACAAGTTTTTCCGAAGGTACACTAAAAAGGAAAGCATGTTGCACTTCGAGTTCGTATATCGCAGGCTTTGTAAAATCTCCATCCTCGTCTTTATTCATTCCACCAACAATTATGTCAAGTGGCCATTCACTCTTCAAAATATCTTTATTTTTTATCAAAGCTTCTTTAATTGAAGGAATGTTTACAATTTCTTCATAATGGGGCCTAGCAACTTTTTCTAGTTCCTTTGCAACTTCAAAAGCATCATAGCTCTCCAAGTTTGTTCCCCTTAAATTCCTTCTCATTTCTTCAATGAACCTACGTCCATGATCCAAAATGCCTGAAAGTAAGATCTCTACATGTTCATTAATTTTCTCATACTTATTAACTACGAGAAACTTCCTATTTCCTATATTGCAGGAATAGGCAAGGCTATCTGAGCCGAGGTAGACTTCGTAGTCAGTTTTCAAAGCAACTATCAAGGTCATAAATCGTAGTTCCTCTAGAAAATCTCTAAATCTATAACGTTACGTTTGCCATGATCACGTCCCATACTTCGCATTGATCCTTATATAATCGTATGTGAGATCACAGCCCCAGGTGGTTGCCTCACCACTTTCCTCTCTTCGGGTATCTCGCCGATTTCAGTCTTCTTAAAGTCGGATTTTGTCATTCCATTCGCACATCATTTTCATAGTGGTTTTTGATGGAGGAGACTCCAGACCCTGAGTCAGATAACAAGACCAGTTCACAATTTCTTTCAGAATTCTTATCCCCTCCTTGTTCTTGGAATAAATTTATCGGAATATAATAAAACGACTGTGGCGGTCTAAATTTGTTTATGATATAATGTGGGTCGATTGGGTTGGCAAAACCACAGACATTATTAATTTTAATGGCAAATGCTATAGGAGATCCCTCAAAATACGTGAAGAAGTCACTTTTTGACATTCCTGCGTGTTTGCGGCATATGTCCCAAATCTTTTGAGGGGAATCCGTTAGGATTTTTTCAATCTCAAATGAGGCAATAATTTTATTCTTCGGTGAAGTGGAATAGATATAGACTCTGTCTATGTCCTTTCTTTTGAAAATAGACCTCCTGAACTCGTATTTTTTTCTGCCGTATACGATTGCCTCGGCGTATTGGGGTTTAACTGACAGTAAAACGTTCATCAAGTCTACCTCCTTTTATTATAAATTCATATTGACTGTGATTGATTTCTATTATTGATTGCGGAGCGTAATTGAGGATGTTATGTTCACGAAGATAATCCAAACCCAATGGGTTAGGCAGATTAAGATGGTGTCTGAAGAGAATGACCAAAACTGGCTTTTGTGCTAATTTTTTAATTTCTTCATAAGAATAGACGCTTCTTTTTCCTACAAATCGTAAGATTGAGTCAGGCTCCCCCGTTCGTAGGATGCGTTCAACAACTCCCACTGAGGTAATTCTCTTTTGATCGCTTGAACGATAGAATAATAGAACATCACCAGATTTTATTTTTCTAATTTTCGAGTGCGAAAGATACGCTTTTTTAATAGTATTACCTTGAATATTAATCTCAAAGTATTCAGTAAGTTTCATCTGTCGTTTTTGATAATCTGGAAAGAGTCGGTCATGATATTCTGGCCTGATAGGTACTACAAATTTTTTGATGCTTGGTGAGTCCTTAAAAGAAGGGTAATATTTCTTTGCCAAACCAATCGGTGACAAATCTTTTTCTTCTGGTATGAATTGTTTAAGATAAACCTCCTCGTTATTTCCTAAAGTGCCCACCATCTCAAATCCAAACTCCTCTAAAAGGTTGATTAATCCATCATCCTCTTTACGGTAATGAGTAAGGTAAGTCTCAAAGATTTGATTATCAATGCAGTATTGGAAGGCAATTTTTAATAAAAGTTCACCTATCTTAAATCCAGGCATGTCAACTTTAAGAGTAGATATTTTTAGCCGTTTGGCTACAGATAAAGGAGGGGATGTAAGGATAGGCTCATTTTCTTCTTTTAGTATCAAGAGCGCCCTAATCTTATCATCTTCATCATGATAGACCCAGCATTTTCGTCCTTCTATTGAAATCTTTTTAAACCACTCTGACAAGCCTTCGTAATCCTCTTTTAAAGAATCGAAAAAAGGATCATTTATGTCGAGGTTACGGACAAAATCTTCTTTTAAGAGTGTATGTCTCGGTACTTTTCGGGCATGAAGACTCTTAAAATACTCCAGAGCTGAATCAACAGATAGAACACGATCATCAAGATACAATTGGAGAGCCTTCTTATGAAGACCATGATCTTCAGTTATCAGAAAATCTGCCGTATTCTTGTAGATTGCAAATAGAATTTCATTGTCAATCTTTTCATTGAAATTGGACGGCAACCCGACTATTGATAAAAATTCATCAGTAGGCTGTGGAGGAGATTCCAGAAGAGGATATCCTCCTAACTTCGATAGTATAACTTTTTTTCTACGAGGGTCTGGGTCATTGTTTACATCATGTAACGATGCGGGATGGATAAATGGTTGGTGCCCATGTTCTCGAAGGATCCTCAGCAAATCCTGGAGATTTCGAGATAATTCCTTGGGGTCTTCGATATGAATAAGTATATTTGTATCAAGAATAATTTTCATATACTACCTCCCACTCCTCAGGAATCTCGCCGATTTCGGTGAGTTTGTGATTTACATTTCGCCTAACTACTTATATGCAAATCCCCTATAAAAGATTCTTACTAGAAAAGCCAAACTTGTCTTACTATCCATCGACCTGGTTGGTGGGATTTGAGGTTTGGAAGTGCTGGAGTTTCGCAAACGGTTATATATTCAAAAAGTAAAAGACTATATATAATAGGGATATTGGGGGAGATCATGCAAATAACAACGCATGAAGGTATAGGTGATAAAATTCCTGAGCGTTGTTGGATACCGCTGCTGGTTTTGTATAGGCTTGGTAAAGTAGTTACCGCCATTAAATTACAGAAACTCATTTTTTTGATCCAAGACAAAGCGAGAATAAAGCAAGGGTATGACTTCTTTAAGTATCATTATGGTCCTTATTCGGCAGAATTAGAGCTGGATACATTTCTACTTTCAGAAGCATATAATTTCATTTCAATTGAATACAAACGCATCTCTCATCCAACAGGCTACTATATCTATACGATTATGCCTGAGGGCAATGCTGCTTTTGAAACTATTCTACCCTCTCTGAATCCTGAACTAGTTAGACGAGCGGATAGGTGCTTAGAAAAGTTTGGATCTTGGGATCATTACAAGCTTGTTGAATATGTATATGAGGAATATCTGCCAAAAAAACACGCATATGAAGAACGCTTCACTCATGTTAAAAATGATTTGGAATCCATCAGTTCTTTCTGGCAAAAGACGTACTCGCCTGATTGTCCGGCATCTATCGATGTTCTTTCAGTTGTGGAATACATTGAGCTAGCCTTTAAACAAATGGAGATGCAGGAAGACGAAGTAACCAAAGGTGTTATATTATCGGCAGCAGCTGAATTATCGAGCAAGCTCATCGATGTGACATCGACATGTGCAGAAGAAGAGATGTGCGTATACGATGCTGATAAATGCAAAGCATCTATAGATGAACCCAGATTGTTCGAACTTTTTGATTTTTTGATAAGTTATTGTGAGAGCAAGGGCGTCTTGTCGAAACTGGAGGAGCTGGACTTCGCTGATATAATACTAGAGGAGGATTTCAGACGCCTGAAGAAGAGTCTCAGCGATCTCGATGTAGGATCTACTTACTAGAGACTTCAGCATGTGTCGAGTACGCAATTAGAGCCAAAGTACGGTATAAAGGCAAGTGGCGTACATTAAAATCGAACAACAATGAGATTGTTGCCGATTTCATTGGTCATTGTAAACAGAAAAGGTATGAGTTATGGGTCACAGAAACCATACAAAAACAAGCTGAAGTCGTTTTACATCGTGCTGTCAATGATCGTTTCGATGAAGTATTTGGGCCATCGCGAAGTGCCTTATTAAGGACGGCAGTGTTCGATAAGAGTTTGAAACGTCTGGGTCGACTTTTCGGATTTGCTCAAGTTAAAGTGGCAAGTTCTCCACAACCGTCAAGGGTTGAAAGTTTTTATCGCTGGTTAAGTAATACCCCTCAAGGACGAGCTAAACTTGAAGAAATTCGGAAAAGGAAAAAACGATTTAGTTTACTGCCTGATAAGGACGATTTTCAAATACTAGCAGAAGCTATAGCTCTAAAAAAAGAAGGAGACAGATTCTATTTTGTCACAGGGGACAAAGATTTTACAGAATTCAAGAATGAGATCTCTAAAAAGTTTGGACTTGATGTCCTAGATTTTTTTGATCTCATTTATCACAAATAGTGTGAATAGAAAAGCCACACTCTCTGTTTTTGACTCATCTCATTAAAACCACACTAAATCTTATCTGGTTACGAGTGAAATGGGGGTTGGAAGGGAGCAAGTGGCTCTCGCTCATAAAGAAGAGTGTGAGCCGTTCAACTCCCGCTTCCCTTTAATTTCTTTAACATCCTTTTCATTTTTTCTATATTTCTATCAGCTATTTCGTAACGAAATTCCTTACGTACATGTCTTCCACAACGCCACTCAAATTGACCAGTTTTTAAGTTCCTAACTTTAACACACAATTTTAATTCATTGCATACCGAACAACAGCTATTCCATATATTGGATGATTTTACCACTTCATACGTTTTAGGTTTCATCGTTCTCTTCTCCAGTTTCCTCACTTATATATGTTTAGTGCACGTTTAATGCGGCATTTGATCTCTTGGTGTTGTTTATAGTAATTTGGGCAAAAATCTCGAAAACCCGAAAATCTTTAGGACATGTATATATATACATATGCAAACACATAGTGAAATGTTGGTACCATGTGGGGTACCATATGGTATTACAATTGAATGGGGATGGGAGATGAGCACATGTTCGACTCCAGTGACATTAGAGAGGGGATGTTAGCCAATTATTGTATGATTGTCATCGTTACAACAAAAAGGAGGTGATTGTGATGATAAATAAAACTAAGTTATTACATTCTGAAATTGAAATATATGGTAGAGTTCAGATGGTAGGGTTTAGGAATACAATAAAAAATTTTGCTGATGTAAATAACGTAGTTGGTGAGGTCCGAAACGATGAACAAAATAATAAATTGGTTCATGTTATCTGTGAAGGTGATGAAAAAGACATTAAGAAGTTTTATGGTTGGCTAAAACAAAAAAAGCAACAAACTCAAGAAAATAAAAAACTAAGAGATGAACTACCTAGAAGAATTTTAGAAATCGATAGAACAATAACATCTATGAAAAAAAATGAAAAAGATCTTGACAAGTTATTAAAAATTTTAGAACTAGAAAAAGGCAAAATTGAACTCCAAAAACAGCTTAGAGTGACCAATGAAATACCTTTACCTGAAGTGAATAATTATAGTATATCTGCTGAAAAGAAAATTGAGAAATTGAGTTTTGAAGATTTTAAAACAGATATCCCCCCAGAACAAGAAAGAATGGAAATTGGGGTTCAACAGTTAATCCAATCTAGAATAGAAAATGCAGGGAATTTAAATTTTGATTTAATGAATAAAAATTTTGGTATAATGGATGTCAAATATGATAGAATATCCGAATCTTTAAAGGACTTTTCTAAGGATTTTGCAGTTGAATTAGGAAAAGTTCTGGAAGAACATGATGAAAGGTTAATCAAAAAATTAAAACTAAAACCTTAAACTAGGAGCCCATCTGACGGATTTGTTGACAGAATGCATTATCCCAAGTATTATATACCAAAAACCGCACTTTATGCCACAACTTTGGTTAAAATCTAAACCTTAACCTAAATTTTACTTTCCGATACTGGGCATGGCAAAAGTATTTTTATGCCGCGCGCTTAGGGGAATAAAGATGTATGCCGATAGAATGGGTGCTTTGCCGTCATATCTCTTTGCGACACTTGATCGATTGAAGTCGGAAAAGATCAAACAAGGCGTAGATGTCATCGATCTTGGGATTGGAGATCCAGATCAGCCGACGCCAGAGCACATCATCCGGTCGTTGTGCACTGCAGCCAAGGATCCCAGTACGCATCAGTATCCATCCTATGAGGGCATGCTCTCCTTTAGAGAAGCGGTAGCTCAGTGGTATGATGAGAGGTTCGGCGTTACGCTAGATCCAGGGGAGGAGGTGCTCACTCTCATAGGCTCAAAAGAGGGCATTGCACATGTTCCCCTTGCATTCGTGAATCCTGGAGATGTTGCGCTAGTGCCAGATCCAGCCTATCCTGTTTATGGGATCGGAACCGTATTTGCGGGCGGAATTCCGCATCAAATGCCATTGCTGGCAGAAAATGGGTTCTTGCCTGATCTGGATGTGATTCCCAGAAGCATGGCGGCAAAGATCCTCTTCATAAATTATCCAAACAATCCTACCGCAGCAGTCGCTGACAAAAAATTCTTCAAAAAGGTGGTCGATTTTGCATCTGATGCAGGGATGATCGTTTGCCATGATAACGCATATTCTGAGGTGACGTATGATGGGTATAAGGCGCCGTCTTTTCTACAGATAAGAGGTGCGATGGAGGTTGGCATAGAATTTCATTCGTTGTCGAAGACGTATAACATGACTGGATGGCGGCTTGGCTTTGCGGTAGGTAATGCGGACATTCTTGCTGGATTGGGAAAGGTGAAGACCAACATCGATTCTGGTGTTTTTAGGGCGGTACAAATGGCTGGTATAGCAGCACTGACAGGACCGCAGGATTGTGTGGAGAAGATGAGAGCAATATATCAAGAGAGACGTGATATCTTGCTTGCTGGCTTACAAAAGATGGGCATATCAGCAGAGAAGCCAAAAGCGACGTTCTATGTCTGGGCACCTGTACCGAACGATCTCACCTCTGTGGAGTTCTCGAAGCTGTTGCTGGACAAGGCAGGGGTGGTGGTGACACCTGGCATTGGTTTTGGTGAACATGGCGAAGGATATATACGTATTGCGCTAACTACTTCCATGGGAAAGATCCGAGAAGCGGTCAAGCGAATGAGAAATTTGGAGATATGAACATGCTCAATCTTGCGCTTCCGAAAGGAAGCTTGGAGGAACAGACGCTGTCGCTTTTTAGGGCAGCAGATCTAGAGGTGAAAGCCGCATACAGGGAGTATAATCCCCGCATAGATGACCCTAGAATAGGTAAGGTGAAGATATTGAGACCGCAGGAAATTCCGAAATACGTTGAGGAGGGCTATTTTGATCTCGGCATATCTGGGCACGATTGGGTTCTCGAGTCGGGTGCGGATGTGACCGAGATTGCGGAGTTGCCCTATAGCAGACAGGGCACTGGAATCGTGAGAATCGTGGTCGCTGTGCCCATCGACTCTGAGATCGATGATGCAAAAGATATACGCCCAAACAGCAGAATATCCACGGAATTTCCAAACCTGACCAAGGAGTATTTTCAGCGCTTAGGCATTCCCGTCAGGATATTTTATTCACATGGTGCGACAGAGGCAAAAGTGCCTGAGCTGATGGACATCATCGTGGATTTGACGGAGACGGGTGAGACGCTGAGGAGAAATGGGCTGAAGATAGTAGGAACGATTCTGGAATCGTCTCCAAGGCTCATAGCGAACGAGAGCTCATGGAACGATCCAGAGAAGAGAAAGGCGATGGAAGAAATCAGAACCTTGCTCTTGGGGGTCATAGCAGCCAGGGGAAAGGTACTCCTAAGCATGAATGTACCAGAGGACAAGCTAGATTCTGTTGTGGAGATGTTGCCGGCAATGAAAAAGCCGACCATTTCCAGGTTATACGATTCAACATACTATGCCGTAGAAACGGTGGTGGACAAAAAGGACGTCAATGTTCTCTTGCCAAAGCTGAAAGAGAGTGGAGCTGAGGATATTCTTGAGTTAAACATCACAAAGATCGTGAAATGATGTCAGCCAATCATCTGGAAATCGAGAACTCTCATCTGATCATAGGTGGTGTCGATACCGTTATTTTGGCAGAGCGATTTGGCACACCTCTGTACGTGACAAATGAGGCGAGAATCAGAGCTAATTATCAGCGTTTCCAAGATGCTTTTCCGAATGCAGACATATATTATGCTGCAAAGGCAAACTACAATTTGACCGTTCTCAGGATACTTGCGGAGGAAGGAGCTGGCGCCGATGTCTTCTCGGGTGGAGAGCTATACTGTGCTCTCAAGGCAGGCATTCCTTCTGACAAGATATTATTCAACGGAAACTCCAAGACCGATGCAGAACTGGAGCTTGCCATAGAGAACGACATAAGGGTATCAGTTGACTCGCTGGATGAGCTAAGAGCTCTCTCAGAGATCGCTCATACGCATGATCATCAGGCAAAGGTCGCCTTCCGCGTGAATCCGGATGTCTCGCCAAGTACGCACCCGAAGATCGCAACCGGGCTGAGAGAAAGCAAGTTTGGCATTCCCTCTCAGGATGTCATCGCAGCCTACAAAGAGGCGTTGTCGCTTGAGAATATTAAACCAGTTGGCATTCATTGTCATATTGGCTCGCAGATTCTTGATGTGGCGCCCTTTGTGGAGGCGACAAAAAAGATGATGGATCTGGTGGAGGAGGTGACAAGGCTTGGCATCCAGCTGGAGTTCATCGATCTTGGAGGCGGACTGGGGATTTCGTATGAGAATGAAGCTGCTCCATCGCCAAAGGATCTAGCAAATGCGATCCTTCCGGTCTTTGCTGAGAGGATAAAAGCCCTGGAAATCCAACCGAAGTTGATCCTAGAGCCCGGGCGCTATATCATGGCAGACACGACGATTCTCCTAGCCAAGGTGAACACGGTCAAGCATGCATATAGGAACTTCGTGGGTGTGGACGCAGGGCTTAACCTTCTCGTCCGCCCTGTGATGTATGATGCATATCACGGGATCGTGGTCGCAAATAAAGCGGGTGAAAAGTCCTCAGTCGTGTACACGATCGTGGGTCCCATCTGCGAAGCAGGCGATGTTCTTGCGAGAGACCGTTTTCTGCCGAAGATAGAAAAAGGCGATCTGATTGCGATTCTGGATGTGGGAGCGTATGGCTTCTCGATGAGCTCGCAATACAACGGACGACCCAGGTGTGCTGAGCTACTGGTGTGTGAGGGAAAAGTAGACGTCATACGGAAAAGAGAGTCATATGACGATTTGCTTGCAAGCCAAATTCTTCCATCGAGGTTTAGATGATCCTGTTTACCAAGCTACATGGAAATGGCAACGACTTCATCCTGATAGATGAATACGATGGAGAGGTCATTCCAGAGAAAAGTGCTTTTGCGAAACGATTCTGTGATCGACGCTTTGGGATAGGGGCAGACGGCGTCCTTTTCATCTCGAGATCCAAGCACGCCAATCTACGAATGCGCATTTTCAATCCGGATGGCTCCGAAGCAGAGATGTGTGGAAACGGCATCTTTTGTGTAGCAAAATATTCTGTTGAGGCAGGACACATCGTGTTGGGTGTGATCAAAATGGAAACGTTGGCTGGCGATCTAAGAGCGGAGGTGAGAAGGGAGCTTGGAGAGGTCTGGGCAAAGGTGGATATGCCCGTATCAGAGTTCTCTGAGAAGGAGTTGGCTGGGTTCAAGGTGTTTGCCCTGAACGTAGGAGTTCCGCATGCCGTCATCTTTGTGGATGATCTGAAGATTCCGGTGGCAGAGATCGCGCCCAAGATCAGGTTCGACCCAATATTTCCAAAAGGGGCGAACGTGAATTTTGTCCTAGTCAGAGAAGACGGTCTGAGGATAAGGACATATGAGAGAGGGGTAGAGGCGGAAACGCTTAGCTGTGGTACTGGAGCAGTTGCTTCTGCGTTCATCGCCAACCGACTTGGAAAAGTAGGTGATGAGGTAAGCGTCCAGACAAAAGGGGGTCTGCTGAATGTCTATATATCTGATCATGTATTTCTGGAGGGCACAGCAGAGATCGTTTACGAGGGAGTGATAAGATGATTACCTCTTCTTATATCTCATCTTTCTCCTTCTCTTTTTCAATTTATGTTTCCTGATCTTCTTGCGCTTCCTTTTCTTCGGAATGCTCATGCTGATCTCCTTTATCAGTCTCTGACGCCATCCTGCGTCAACGCGAACTCGCACGACATCCCTTCTGGCCTTGATCTGTGCTTTCGCAGTATTGCACGTCGTTTTCCACTCCCTTGTTTTTCCAGCTGAACGATGATCTTGGAGAGATGTTCGACCATGTTTCCTCCTACGGGCCTAAGCTCACCACTCTCAACGTCCATATATATTTGATTTGTGATTACGACGGCCACATCGTATTTCCTTGCGAGTTGGAGCAGACACGCGATCTGATTTGCCAGTTCCCTTTTTAAGGCGATGCTTCGCTCCTCCTCCAACTCAAACCTATAAAAAGATACCGCCGAATCGAGGATTATCATTCCCACGTTGTCCATCACTTTTTCAACGTCCTTGATGGCAGAATATTGCTGCTCAAAGCTCAATGGCTCATAGATGATGACATCCTTGGCGATCTTTCCCACTCCATCCCCAGCTATCTGGTCAAATCTCTCTGGGGAAAACCCCTCGCTATCGATGTAAACCACTTTTTTTCCCTTTTTCACCGTCTCGACCGCAAGCTGAAGACAGATATTGGTCTTGCCACTACCGGACTCTCCAAATAATTGGGTCACCGTCCCTACCTCGAAGCCACCACCCAATAGGTCGTCAATTTTTTTGCATCCGCTTGGGTATCTCTTGATCTTGATGATGCTCACCCCAATCTACATGACAGTTATATGACAGTTAAGATATACCACTTTCGAGGATAAGCCAAATTTAGATCGCATTGATGATCTCAGTGGTCATCCCCTCTAGGCTAGGAGGTATTATGACATAGAAGACATATTCCTCCTCTGCCCAGAAGTAGTGATGAGCGCCATTAGGAGATGTTTTATATATCTTCTTGCCATCAACCGTGATTTCCTCTAAATTTTCAGCCCATCCTCCTCCGTATGCGATCATCGCATCTGCCATTTTTTCATTTTCACTAGCTGCCATCTCTTCGCTTGGATAAAGCGTCACCCACAAGATTATTGGGTGGTAGACGGGACCATACTGGACTATCGCCATGTCCTCGACGTTTTCCACCTTCCCAACGTGTTTCTGTTTTACGCTCTCGATGGCTTCTACACCCTCTGATATCACTTTTCCTGGAAACCCCAGTATCTCAGAAGGAGCAGCCTCTGCGGCGTTCTTTGGCAATATCAAATAAGATGTTGCAAGTGTGAGGGCTATGAAAACGAGAATTATGCAAATCTTTTTTCGATTCATAGTTGACTCCAAGCAACCTCTTCTGCCTTTCTGATCACCTCTCTTATGGGAACGCTCAACTCCTTAGCAACTTCCTTACAGTCCTCGAACTCAGCTGAGACGTTCAAGATCCTTCCCAAAGCGTCGGTCGCGACCTTAACTCTAACTTCTCGTCTTTTTCCGCTGATATTGATCATCACAGGGCTTATCTTTCTCTCAGCGATCAGTCTCTTCACAGGCATGACTCTTATGCCCAAGGAACCCGTCTCTTGGATGATCTTCCTCGCCAATCTACCGGTATCAGCTGGCTGGGCTATCACCTGTATTACGTGCCCAGTTCTACCTTTCTTCATGGTGGCAGGCGTAATGGCAACATCTCTTGCCCCTGAGCTCATCAACTCATCGATCAGATTGCCCAAGACCTCGCCAGTGACATCATCCACGTTCGTCTCCAACACCTCTATTCGATCGGAAATCAGCATCTCACCTATCTCTCCGATCACCGTTCGCAGTACGTTCGGAATTTCGAGATCTCTTGCTCCAGCACCATAGCCGATTCTCTCAACGGTGATCTGGGGAAAGAAGACGTTGCACTCATCGACGAAATGAGCCAATATGGCTGCTCCAGTCGGAGTTAGCAGTTCCTGTGTAACAGGTCCGCCTTCGTACATCAGGCATGAATTACGCAGTATCTCGAGCGTTGCAGGCGCAGGCACTGGCAATCTTCCATGAGAAGTGTCGACGAATCCCCCTCCTATGCGTACGGGAGTGCTGTGTATTTCGCACTTATCAAAGCCAAGGTCATGGAAAGCGGCGCATGCACCGATCACATCTGCGATCGCATCCGCCGCCCCTACTTCATGAAAGCGCAATCGATCCTTTGGCGTCTCATGCACTTTTGATTCGGCGTCAGCTATCCTCTCAAATATCGCGATGCTATCCGCCATCACCACATCCTCCAACCCACTTGCTTTGATCACATCTATGATCCTCGTGTACTCCCTTCCCCTATCGTCAGCGCTCGTCACATTTACCTTGGTTGCGCCAATGCCGAGCTTGCTCACCCTGGAAATGTCCACCCTGATATCTCCAATGGAGGTCATCGCCTCCTTTACCGCCTTCTTGTTAGCTCCTAGATCCACTAAGCTTGCAACGATCATGTCGCCTGAGGCACCGGAGAATGGATCAAATACGACCGCTTTCATCATCCATAGTGTTTATGTTCCATTCATTAAATATATCACCCAGAGACGAAGTCTTATATATGATATCGATAGATAAACGGGTGGGATTCTGATGGCGAGGATATTCGCAAAAAATTTGTCTGACAAAAAAGTCATGGGCATCGATGGATCGGACATTGGCACCCTGTATAACATGGTGGTCGACCTTAGGACAGGAGCTTTGATCGACCTTGTGATCAAACCAGACATGGCATTGGACACCACGGGTTTCAGAACAGAGGATAAGTTCGTGCTGGTCTCATTCGAGGCAGTCCGTGCGGTCAAGGACTACATCGTGGTTGACGTAAAGACGCCTACAACGACATCCTAGGGGGAGGAGGAAGTGAACAAGGAGATTTTGTTGGGATTGGTCTTAGCAGCGTTAGGCATATGCGGAATATGGTTCTTCAGATGCGAGGTATTATCTTTCATAAAAGGGGTCATCGGCATCGTTGTGCTGATGATTGGCGCAATCATCCTTGCGATAGGGGTCTCTGAGCTGAGGGAATAAAAGCTCAATCGCCTCGACAACGCCGGCGCCATATTCCCCTTTTGTCACAAAGTCCGCCACTTCTTTCAGCTTGGCATCCGCGTTTCCAACCGCTATGCCGAGTCCCGCTGCTTGGAGCATCTCGACATCGTTTTCAGAGTCGCCGATCACTATCATGTCTTCGGTAGACCAGCCCAACAATTCCGCAACCTTTTTCAACCCAACACCTTTGTTGACTTTTCTGCTTTTGATATGGAAGGCAAATCCGCTGTCTACGATGTCCACATCTGCTCCGGATAGCATCGCCCTTGCCTCATCCAAGTCAAAGTTTCGCCGCACTGCGATTTCAGTTCTTCTGTAAGAGGGGTCAAGTTTCTCGAGATCGAAATGCTTCTTCAAAAACTCAAATGCACGTATGCATGGGGTGATATCCCCAATGATGTGTTCTTCATCATCAACCTTCACCACACCACCGTTCTCGGCGATCACCATGCCACTGGTGCCGATTAATCTTGCGGTCGTAGTGGCGAAGCAGACCGTGTTGCCAGTTGCAAGAACAACCGGTATTCTTATGCGACGAATGGCTTCTACAGCCCTACAATCAATTTTCCTATCTTGGTGGGTAATCGTCCCATCGATGTCGAGAACGAGTGCCTTCAATCCTTGATTCCTTCCGTCGTGACGGAGAACACCGCCTCGCCCTCTGGTAGGCACGGTGAATCGACCAGTCTGGCAATCCGTTTCTCGCCCTTTGATTTTCTGAGGTAAATTCTGAAGGTTGCAGTGTGCCCAAGGATATGCCCTCCGATTGGGCGTGTGGGATCTCCAAAGAATGCGTCTGGTTTTGCCAAGACTTGATTCGTCACCATGACCACTGCGTTGTTAAGATCAGCAAACCTCATGAGATCATGTAGGTGTCTATTGAGCTTCTGCTGCCTGTCCGCCAGAGTACCTCTACCGACGTACTCTGCTCTGAAATGTGCGGTCAGCGAGTCGACGATGAGAAGCCGCACCGGTCTATCAGTGCCTTTTAGCTGCTCCGCCAGCTCAGAGGCACTGTCGACCAACAATATTTGGTGATTTGAGTTGTATGCTCTTGCAACGTGAATGCTCTTCAGAACCTCCTTTGGAGCAAGCTCAGCGCTTTCTGCCATTTGCGTTATCCTTTCTGGTCTGAACGTATTCTCCGTATCGATCATTATCGCTGACCCATCCAGCCCGCCTCTCTCTCTTGGTAGTTGCACGTTTACAGCTAACTGGTGGGCTATCTGTGTTTTTCCAGATGCGTACTCCCCATATGTTTCCGTGATTGCTCGGGTTTCAATGCCACCACCTAATAGCGCATCCAATGCAGTGCTTCCCGTCGTTAACTTGCCCACGTGTTTCCTTCTCTCGAGCACGAGATCTCCGGTCTCGAACCCGCCTATCTCTGCATGCTGTCGAGCTGCGTTTATTATCTTTGCAGCCGTCGCCTCACCCACGTCTGCTGTGCTTGCCAACTCTGCTGGTGATGCGACTGCTATGGACTCTATCGAACTAAAACCAGCCTCCCGTAGTTTTTCAGCGGTCGTAGGTCCAACGCCTGGCAGGTCTCCCAGAGAAATCTTTTTAGCCATTTGATCGCTTCCTTAGATTAGAATCGACATCACATAAATCTTTGGTGTTGACCGTGCTCCGCCAGTCAACGTTCAGCTCTATGTCGTCATTCCAACCCGCTTTGGCATAGCCATCCGTGATCTTGATCTGGGTTCCGATGTTTATCTGATCCACCAAGTCTGCATGTTCACCCCATAGTGCAACCTGTATTCCCCCAGTATCATCTGAGATTCTGATATTCGCCACTTTTCCAAGCGATCCATCACCTCTGGTAAATTCCCGCTTTACCCCCACCTCGGTCACGACTCCCATGGTGTCATATGATTCGTTTATCCCGATATCAGCGATCTTCGTGATATGCTCAGAATAGCTCACGTCTTTAGAGCTCTTTTCGATCTTTCCATGCCGATCCAGGTGTATCTCAGTCCGTCCATAATTCTCACGAGAATATCCATTTGTAATTTCGATGACATCTCCTATGGCGAACTTCTCCTTGGTATGATCGTTCCATAGCACAACTCTGATTCTGTCGGTCTCGTCTCCTATGGTGAGACCGCAAACATATCCTTCTGATCCGTCCTTTCGAGAGAATGTACGTGTCTCACCTGTGCTAAGCACCTTCCCTATGGTGTTTATCCCACTTATTCCACTCGCAATATCGCTGATCTTGTACATTTTAGTCTTGATATCCATGTCAGCTATGAACTCCAGACGACCATTTCTTCCTACATTCACCTCTATACCAGCATAGCCATCTTTCACATATCCGCTGATCTTGAGCATCTGTCCTATCGGTAGCTCATCGACCTTGACCAAGTCTGCCAGTTCGTCCCATAGTACCACACGTATCGACCCAGTCTCATCAGAGACGATAAGATTTGCGACCCTCCCGAGCGACCCATCATCCCTGGAGAACTCACGGGGCTCATCCACTTGTGTGACCTTGCCCACAAAACTCACGTTTTTTTGGTCCAGCGAGATCTCGCCAATTTTCATCGTCTCAAGAATGCCAAGATCATGTGCAACGAGCTTTGCTGCGGTCTTCTCATCACACAACCCACCCATCAAGTCGATCTTTTCTTGTACCTTCTCTTTGAACTCATCCAAAGTGATGCGACTCTGCAATCGCTCGTAAATCTGTGAGAGATCATCCATTGTTTCCATGTTATATGAGATGATAATTAAACGTTGCCCTCATCGATTAATTTATCTACGATGCTTATAAAAAGGCTATCATGTTTGCACAGACGGTCTCAGAAAAGATATTTTCCAGGGCTGTTGGGAGGGTTGTAAAAGCAGGTGAGTTTCTGTTTGTGGACGTGGATAGGGCTATGGTCAATGATATTACAGGTCCGCTTGCAATAAAAGGATTCTATGAGATCGTGTCTGAGCAAAAGCCTGTCTGGGATCCAAAGAGGATTGCAATCATATTCGATCATCAGGCTCCGGCTGATTCCTTGGATGCTGCCAACAATCATGCCATGCTCAGGAGATTTGCAGAAGAGCAGGGAATCGTTAACTACGATGTGGGAGAGGGAATTTGCCACCAGGTGATGCCAGAAAAAGGGCATGTGTTGCCAGGAGAGCTGATAGTTGGCGCCGACTCTCATACATGCACGTATGGCGCTCTGGGCGCTTTTTCCACTGGCGTTGGCTCCACGGACATGGCATCCGTCTTTGCTACAGGAAGGCTGTGGTTCAAAGTGCCGGAAACCATCAGGTTTGAGATCTCTGGTAAATTACAGGATCGTACATGTGCGAAGGATCTGATCCTCCGTCTGATCGGTGATGTTGGTGCCGATGGGGCCTCTTACAAGGCTTGTGAATATGCCGGCTCTGTGATAAGAAACATGAGCATTTCGAGCAGGATGACCATGTGTAATATGGTGGTCGAGATGGGTGCTATGACCGGCATCGTTGAGCCAGATGCAAAAACGGAGGCATATATACGAGAGCGCATCCCAGGTTTCGTTCTTGAGGAGCGTTTGAGAAGTGATGAGGGTGCATCTTTTGAGCATAGAAAGTATGACGTCTCAGAGCTGGAGCCACAGGTTGCCTGTCCTCACAGTGTGGACAATGTCAAGAGCGTGAGCGATGTAGAGGGAATCAAGATCGATCAAGTGTTTATAGGCTCTTGCACGAACGGAAGATTTGAGGATATGCAGCTCGTTGCAGATATCTTGGGAGATCGTTCTATAGCGGAAGGCATTCGCCTGATCGTCATTCCCGCCTCTAGGGAGGAATATCTCAAGGCATTATCTGCAGGCTATATCGAGCAATTCATCGATGCAGGTGCGCTCGTGGAGACACCGTGCTGTGGTCCATGTATGGGCGGCTCTTTTGGAATATTGGGTGATGGGGAGCGATGCATCTCCACTTCGAACAGGAACTTTAGGGGAAGAATGGGGAGCGCAAATGCGGAGATATATCTGAGTTCACCTGCTACCGCCATTGCTTCAGCGATCAAGGGAAATATCACCGATCCGAGAACGATCTGAAATGGCTGATTTGGTTCAAGTTGCCGTCTCTCCAAATGTTACTTCCAGATCATCGATGCCTTTCACCTTGATCTTGGCTTTTACTCCAGGTTTCAGACCAAATGTTCTCTCAACCTCTTTTGGAATGCCAATAACTAGACGTCTCCCAGACTCGGTGACGGTCATCTCAATCTCTTTTCCGATCAGTGAGCCCCATCCGAATATGCCCAATTTTTTCATCTTCTCTTGGATTAGCTCGACATGGTCACTGGTGTACAGCTCGTTACCGCATCTACTACATTTCAGACATGGAACGTTGTGGATGGTGATATCCAGATCGTCTATTAGATGATCTGTAGTAGCTGGTCTCATGATAGAACTGCATTCTGGGCACGATATTTCTTCAAGTTTCATGGTCATCACCTCGTGGTCACATCAATTGTTTTGATGATTATGGTGCGTGAGTCTTCTTCACAGATCGCCATGATCATCTTGTTCTTCTTATATCGGATGTATCGTCTTTTTTCACGCCCCTCCTCGATTACTTCATCTGGATCGCGAATGATGTTCTCGCAGTATATTGAGTTAAGTTTGAACTTCGATGCTTCGTTGGCGGCGTGTTTGGTCCACAGTACAATCTTCACTTTACATCCTCACTTGATAATTTCTCTTTATAGTACTAAAGTTTTTCTGCGATAGAAACGGCTTTTTGATAGAACTCATTTCAAAACCCTCCATAGGATGAGGATGCTGGCCAGATTAATGAATGCTTGGTATATTCTGACCAGTCTTTCATGTCTTATGATGATTCTTTTGAAGCTTAACAGCCAGGCGAAGAATCGCTCTACAGCTCCTCTATGCTTGTAGGATTTATCGTCGAGTCTTACAGGTCTGCCTGATCTTGATGTTTTGCTGTTCCTTCTATTGCATGGGATGTTGCTCTGGATTCCTCTGTTTCTCAGGTATTTTCTTATTTCTGTGGTATCATAGGCAGGGTCAGCTAAGAGCTCTCCAGGTCTTGTACGTGGTCTGCCTTTCGGAAGTTTGATCCGTATGCTGTCGACCACTTCTTTGAACATGATCATGATCGTTGCCTGGTGATATGGCGATGTTCAGAGGCAAGCCATCTTTGGTTACGATTGCATGTATCTTGCTGCCCTTTTTCCTCTTATAGCCATCATACCCTATTGCCTCACCCCTTTTTTGCTGTATGGTGGAGGAATCTATGATGGCTTTATCCAGATTGAGTTTTTCCTCTTGGTATGCTCTCTCCTGCAGTCCGTTCATCAGGTCCTGCCAGATGTCCTCCTCCTGCCACCTCTTCAGCCTTCTCCATGCAGTTACCGGAGCTCCATACTTCTTGGGCATATCCTCCCACTTGCAGCCCGTTATTAAGACATAGAGGATGCCATTGATCGTTCTTCGGTCATCTGCTCTGTGTCTCCCTGTCCTAGGTTGGGGCGGTAACAATGGCTCTATGAACTCCCATTGCCCATCTGATAATCCTTCAAACCTCAATTTTCATCCCCTCAAATAGAAGAGAGACCTCAAACTATAAATACTTTTGAAATGAGTTCAATGCATAATAGGCTATAAAGATCCCCGATATAAGTAAAAATGTATATGTAGATTCGCTCATTACCATCGTAGAAAAATGAACGTATGAGGAACAGAAAACGATGAAGATAGAAGCAATATAACCAACTTTTTTGTTGTAGAAATTTCTCGCGAGGAAGTACACTGGTATGACTAATAGAACTCCAAACATGAGAGAGACCAAACGCCCAGCCAATTCTAAATCTTTAATAATTAACGAAAATATACCTATCATTAAGGGATAAAACGGGGCAATCAGTATGGGATAAAATAGAGGATTTGTATTATGTATGTCACTTATGCCCACATATCCCTTTCCAGAGATCATATTTTTCCCTAAAACCGCGTACTCCACATCATCCATGATAACTTGTTGAAGACCTAAAAAGTACATCCGAACAATAAATGCGAGAAGAGTTAAGCCAAGCAGCATAAAAAGCTCTGATTTGTCTAGCTGTATCTTCGATGCGAGTTTTTTTAACTCCATAATTTACTCACCATTTGTATATAGTTCTAGGGTTCATCTCTTTAAATATTACCTTTGAAGTGACATATATCTAACAACACTGCCGAAACAGGCTTGAAATAAATAGTTGAAGTATTTACAGGCATGTACTATTAGTTCCTTTGAGGCTTCAAACGGCTTATGACAGAAAAGTCCTATCATTCTCTTTAAAAGCAATTGATAGAAATGTTTCTTCTTTATCACTAACTTGGGTTTATAAAAATAAGATGCTCTTAATTGACTAAATTCTTTGTTCATTTGATCTATAAAGTCATCAATTTTTTTGTCTGTTAAATGCTCGCGTTTAAGTGTACCCACTGCGTGTCTATCAATTCTCGATAAATCAGTTGTTGTAATCAGACATTTTTCCATGGCATAATCGTATAGATGCGTTCCAGGCAAGGGATTTGTAATATATGTCGCTATAGAATCTGGAAGTATTTCCTTCATCAATTCAAGTGACATTTCAAGATCTTCCTTTGTTTCAGTAGGCGACCCTATCATAAAATTTGCCATAGCGGCTATTCCTTCTTCATTACATGATCTGAAAGCATCTCTGACCTGTTTAATAGTTATCCGCTTATTCATTATCTCATCAAGAATTCTTTGTGAGCCAGATTCTACGCCAAAAGTTATAAAAATACAACCCGATTTTTTCATGAGTTTCAGCATCTCTTTATCTACGGTATCCACTCTTGTTCCCGCTATCCACTCTATATCCAAATCTCGCTCAATGAGGAGGTTGCAAAACGAGTTTACCCACTTTCGATTAACTGTTAATGTATCCCCACCTACCCACTGATATTTCACTTTATATCTCTTTTTTAAATGTTCCATTTCTGCAACGACATTTTCAGGGCTTCTGTATCTAATTTTCTTACCAAACATCATTTTTGAAGTGGGTTGACAATAAGAACAGTTAAATGGGCACCCTCTAACTGCGATCAAATTAGTTTCAGGAAACGGCATAGGAAAAGGCATCGTTCTAGAAAGATACTGATCCATCGGTAACAGGTCTCGCGCTGGGAATGGCAATACATCAAGGTCTTGAATATATCCACGATTATCAGTTTTTCTTATATTTCCGTTTTCTTTAAAATAAATACCCTTTACGCTGCGCAATCCCGTTCCATTATTTCTACAAGCATTTACGACATCTAAAACAGTGTAGTCTCCCTCTCCAATTACAGCAATATCAACATTTTCATCACTTAACACATTTTCTGGCATAATTGTTGGATGCGGTCCGCCCATCATTACCGTGACATCAGGAATACAAGATTTGGCGATATATGCAATTTCCCTTGCTTGATCGTATGTGGGGCTCATCGCTGATATCCCCAATATAGTAGGATTGCTTCTGCGCAACTCTCTTTCAATGTCTTTGGTAGAGTTAACGCTCTCGAAGTCGATGACATCTACATTGATGTCATGCTCTCTCAAAACTGCAGCAATGTAAGCGATGCCCAATGGAGGATGTGAACTGTAAGTCTTCCAACTTGATATTAGACTAACTTTCATATCATTGAATATCGGACTACTTAATATGTAGTTTTCGATAAGATTCAAACCAAATATAACTTTTACATTGAAAATAGTATCATGAAGTACTATCAGACACAATGACCGTGCATAGTGCAACGATACTTGGATATTTTACCAGTTAAGGGAGTGAAAAATCTTAGAGTAAACAATACATCTATTTATACAACATCTAATGAGGTATTATGACATCCATATCACGCCTTGTCTCATATTTCCCACCCAAAGAGAAAGTAAAAATCGGGCATCTTACAGGCCTCTATTTTCTATATAAAAATCTAGTTGAGATGGGAGTAGATGTTCATGTCCTGACTTCTGGCTATCCATTTCAAAAAAGATATGAGAATGTTGACGGAATACACGTACATCGTGTCCTTGGTGGGGGCTCTGGTTTTATGAGATATCAATTGGTCCTTTATAATCTATCGATTCTTCACAGGATCCCAAAACTTGTAAAAAAATATGACATAGATATAATTCACGGCCATGAATTCGACCCATTTTTATATGCATTAAAAAGGAGAGGTGATAAAGTCCCTTTCATACTCACATCACACCATACACTGAGAGGGTGGATGAAAGATATCTCATCGGAGATCCAAAAGTTTTCAGTGAGCAAATTAAAGAGAGCTCAGCGGTTTTTAGAATATGGGGAGGATTACCTCTTCGAAAAAATTTGTTTTGAAAATGCTGATTTGATTCTGGCTTTAAGCAAGTCACACAAAAAGGAGATATGCGTGAACTACAACATCTCTCCGGAAAAAGTATGCTATGTGTACAACGGAGTAGATCCAGATATTTTTAATCCTGAAGTGAAAGGTGGAAAAATTAGAGAGAAATATAGGATAAAAGATTCTCCTATCGTGTTGTATGTTGGGAGTCTTGGCATTAGGAAGGGCACTAGATATCTGATCGAGGCTGCAAAGCTAGTTTGCGATGAGAGACCTGATGTGAAATTTATGTTGGTTGGGGGCGACGAGAAGGATGTGGACTATTTCTCAAAAGTCTCCAAGGAGATAGGCGTCAAACCCAATGTCATTTTTACCAGAGCAGTCCCGTTTTTTGATCTACCACAGTATTATTCTGCTTGCGATGTTTTTGCGTTTCCAACTCTTCATGATTGTTTTGGAAAAGTGTTAGTGGAGGCAATGGCTTGTGAAAAACCAGTTGTTGCAACAAGGGTTTGTGGGGTGCCGGAAATTGTTGAGGAAGGTGAGACCGGATTATTAGTTGAATCTAAAAATTCCCAAGATCTGGCAACAAATATTCTCAGGCTAATTGATGATCTAACTCTTGCACGAAAAATGGGAATAAAGGGAAGAGAACGAGTTGAAAAGATGTTTACATGGGAAAGGGCAGCAAAAGAGAACATCAAGGTTTATGACATGCTGTTGTAATACTATTTGAAGCATGGGCAGGAAAAATAAGGTGACAATGAAATACAAAATCTTAGTAACTGGTGGTGCTGGGCTACTCAATAAAATCGACAACCTCAGATAAACTAAATTGGATTGCCAAGATACCAAAAATGAGAAGACCTTTAAGTATTAAAGATTGGTTAGAGAGAATGAGGCACTCAGAATGAAAGGGCTAATCCTATCAGGTGGTCATGGAACAAGGCTAAGACCCATAACATATTCGCAGCAAAAGCAATTGATACCAGTTGCAAATAAACCAATTCTCTTCTATGCGATAGAAGACGTCATAGAGGCCGGAGTAAGGGATATTGGGATCATAGTAGGCCCCACTAAAGAGCAAGTTATTGAAATGGTAAATAATGCAAACTTCAATGCTAAAATAAGCTTTATCGAACAAGAAGCACCATTAGGTATTGCACATGCAGTAAAAATCTCTGAGGATTTTATAGGCAATGCTCCGTTCATCGTGTACTTGGGTGACAACATACTAAAAGGCGGAATAACACGACATGTTGAACGCTTCAAAGAAGGAGATGCAGACGCTAGCATACTTTTAACCCCTCATGAAAATCCAAGTCTATTTGGGTGTGCAGAGCTTAAAGAAGATGGTTCCGTTAAAAGATTGATAGAAAAACCCAAGAAACCGCCTTCCAATCTTGTTTTAGTTGGGGTATACTTTTTCCGAGAAGCAATATTTGAAGCGATTAAAAATATAAAGCCTTCTTGGAGAAATGAGCTTGAGATAACGGATGCCATACAATATTTGATCGATAATAATTTTAAAGTAGGTTCAGAGATCGTAAGAGGGTGGTGGAAGGATACTGGAAAACCAGAGGACATTATAGAGGTAAATCAACTCATTTTGGATGAGCTAGAACCTTATAATAAAGGAATCATGGAAGGTTCAGTAATAAAAGGAAAAGTTGCGATTGGGAAAAATACCGTCATAAAAGAATCCATGATTAAAGGCCCAGTCATAGTTGGAAAGAATTGTAAGATAGGTCCAAATACGTATATTGGTCCATACGCAAGCATAGGAGACAATTGTGAGATCGTAAATGGGGAAATAGAATCCTCTATTATAATGGATGGTACAAAGATAAACTGCAACAAGAAGATCGTTGATAGCTTGATAGGGAAAGAAGCGAAGATTTTAGAACGCAATCAATTACCAAAAGGTCATAGATTTGTTATTGGAGATCACTCAGAGATTGAAATATGATAAAAGGAGTAAAAACAAAGTTCTAAAAAAGCTGAGGAAAAATGAAAGTGGCTATTATTGGGTCAACTGGGCAGCTTGGAAGTGATATTTTAGACGTATTTGGGGAGAAAGCTTTACCGCTCTCACATGACGAGATAGAGGTAAAAGATATTGCTAGTTGTAGAAGAGTTTTAAAAAATGTTGATGCCGTGATAAATTGTGCAGCATATGTGAAAGTGGACGACAGTGAGGGCCATCCAGAGGAAGCTTTTATGGTAAATGCGGTGGGGGCAAGGAATGTAGCATTGGTATGTAATGAAAATCAAATGAAAAATGTCTATATAAGCACGGACTTTGTATTCGATGGGAATAAGAAAACGCCATATCAGGAGGATGATCCTCCGAATCCGATTAATATTTATGGATTAAGTAAATATGCAGGGGAAATCCTTACAAGGAACTATTGTAGGAGTTTCTATATTATCCGATCTGCGAGTCTCTTTGGGAGAAAGGGTGCAAGAGGAAAGGGCGGAAATTTCGTCGAATGGATGATTAAGAAAGCGAGTAATAATGAAATAATCAAAGTGGTAGACGATATTGTGATGTCTCCGACTTATACGAGAGATGCTGCTAAAATGATACAAAATATAATGGAGAGAAAACTTCCATATGGCATCTATCATGTCACCAATCAAGGATGCTGTAGTTGGCTCGAATTTGCAAAAGAAATTTTTGAATTTTTGGATATTGATGCGAAGCTTTTTCCAATAAAATCAGATGCGCTCAATAGAAAGGCGAAAAGACCGAAGTTCTCTGCGCTTGAAAGTACAAAACTAACTAGCTTTGGGCTTAGGATGAGAAATTGGGAAGATGCTTTAGAGGATTATTTGATAGAGAAAGGATATTATATAAAAACATGCCATGCAGAAGGAGGGTTAGACCTATGTTGCCTGGAGTGAAAGTTTATGATATCAAAAAGATTCCCGACGAAAGGGGTTTTTTTGCAGAACTCCTCAGGCTTGATTGGAGTAGCTTTCTTGAAGATGATAATATTGTGCAAGTAAACCTTTCAATGAGCTATCCTGGAATAATTAGAGCTTGGCATCGTCATTCGAGAGGTCAGGTTGACTATCTCTGTGTTGTAGGAGGAGCTCTTAAGGTTTGTGCATACGACGATAGAGAAAGCTCTAAAACAAAAGGGCAATTAGACGAAATTATTTTAACCGACGAAAAGCCTCAAATTGTTAGAATCCCAGGTTTTTACTGGCATGGGACAAAAGGGATGGGAAATGAGCCTTCCTTAGTTCTTTACTTGACAACAAAGCTTTATGATTATAGAAATCCAGACGAAGAGAGAAGACCATGGAGCGATTCTTCAATAATTGACCCGAGAACTGGTGAACCATATGATTGGAATAAAACGCCGCACATGGATAGGGCAAAACATGGTGATATCATATTAAGGATGGTGTGCAGAGTTTGTGGAAGCAAAAAGTTGCATAAGTTTCTCTCATTGGGACCTACCCCATTAGCCAACAAGTTTTTAAGAGAAAACCAATTAGGCAGTCCAGAAGTTTTTTACCCACTCGATGTGTACTTTTGCAGTAACTGTTATCTCGTGCAGCTCTTGGATGTGGTTTCTCCAAAGGTCATGTTTGAAGAGTATGCCTATTTGACTGGTGCTTCAAAGCCAATGCAGATCCATTTTTCTGGACTTGCGGAAGATGTAATCCAGAGTTTTAGACCCAGCGAAAATAGCTTGGTGGTGGACATTGGGAGCAACGACGGAACATTGCTCCAGTGCTTTTCAAAGTTCGGTCTACGGACTTTGGGCATTGAGCCAGCTACCAATATTGCACGATTAGCAGAAGCAAAAGGCATCCAGACTGTAAACGACTTTTTTGATGAGGAGTGCGCTATGAAACTTCACAAAGAATATGGTCCAGCGAATGTAATCCTGGCAACCAACGTTTTTGCCCATGTAGACGATTTGGAAAGTTTCTTACGTAGTATAAACCACTTGCTGTCAAACGATGGGGTTTTCATTATTGAAGTCCCTTATCTTTTGAATTTGTTAAACAACATGGAGTTTGATACTATATACCATGAGCATCTCTCCTATTTTGCCGTTCATCCTTTGGTTTACTTATTCCGAAAGTTTGGCATGGAGGTTGTGGATGTAAAACAGGTTCCTGTTCACGGAGGTTCGATTCGCGTCTTCGTGCAAAGATCGGCAAAGCAACAATCCCAAAATGTTGCCAAGCTGCTATTGATGGAACAGGAGGCCAAACTTGATTCTCTCAAGACATACCTGAAATTTGCCGATGAAGTAGCTTTGCTGAAAGAAAAGTTGGTACGGCTTTTGAAAGTATTGAAAAAGGAAGGGGCTAGGATAACTGGTTATGGCGCTCCAGCAAAGGGAAATATTCTACTAAACTACTGTAATATCGGCACAGATGTTTTGGACTACATTACCGACACCACCCCCTTCAAGCAAGGGTGCTACACACCAGGTATGCATATTCCTGTATTTCCTGAGAAGAAGTTCCACGAAGAACCACCTAGTTATGCTCTTCTCTTGGCATGGAACTATGCTGATGAGATTTTGCAAAAGGAGAGCGAGTATAGGCAAAAAGGTGGTAAATTTATTTTGCCAATTCCTGAGCCCAAGGTGATCTGATATGACTCGATTCAGGAAAAAAACAAGGTAATATTATGAAAATCTTAATAACAGGTGGAGCAGGATTTATAGGAAGTAATTTCGTTCGCTATATGCTTGAAAATCATGATTACGAAATCGTTGTTTTGGATAAATTAACATATGCTGGTCGAATGGAAAATTTACAAGACGTAATGGATAGAATAACGTTCATCGAAGGAGATATTTGTAACAGAGAAGATGTTGAAAAGGCAGGAAATTGTGATGTTATATTCAACTTTGCAGCAGAAACGCATGTGGATCGCTCAATAATCGATGCCGGTATATTTGTTAAAACAGATGTCGTCGGAACTTATAATCTCTTAGAATATGCAAGAAGATATGATGTTGAAAGATATATTCAAATAAGCACGGATGAAGTATACGGGAGTATAGAAAAAGGCTCTTTCAAAGAGGATGATATATTAGACCCTTCTTCACCTTATTCTGCAAGCAAAGCAGGAGCAGACCTTTTGACTGTGGCATATTATAAAACATATGGTTTGCCAATTTTGATAACAAGGAGTTCAAACAACTTTGGACCGTGCCAGCATCCAGAGAAGTTGATACCAATCCTTATTCTCAATGCTCTGCAAGATAAACCACTTCCCATATATGGCGATGGATTAAACGTCAGGGATTGGATTTATGTTTTGGACAACTGTGAAGCAATTGATTTAGTTTTTAGAGAGGGAAAAATTGGGGAGATTTACAACATAGGTGCCGGAAATGAAAGAACAAATATAGAGGTAGCAAACATAATCCTTAAAGAGTTGCACAAACCAAATAGCTTAATAAAATTAGTAAAAGATAGGCCTGGTCACGATAAGAGATATTCGCTAAATTGTGAGAAAATCAAAAAATTAGGATGGAAACCTAAATACCAATTTGAAAATGCTTTGAGAGAGACTATAGCATGGTACAAAGAAAATGAATGGTAGAATATCGGTACTTAGCTGTTTTTAGATGTAGATGAGGATGCTATGAAAATTTTGATGCTGTGTAATACTTTGTGGCAAAATAACTTAGGCAGAACATTGCCATTTTACAAAAAAGTATCTGAGGTGCATGAAGTAAAGGTGATTGGTCCGCTAAAAAAAGGTACGGAAATTTTTAGCCCATACAAAGGTCTGATGGAATACGTGCCATGGCCACACCCACCTACACACAAGATGTTAAACTTTTTAATGCAAGTGTCAAAAGGTTGTGATTTAATTCACTGTTTTAAATCATTGCCATGGTCTTACTTCCCAAGTTTGTTTTTGAAAATTTTACGCAAAAAACCACTTGTGTTGGATATTGACGATTTAGACTATTATCCTACTTCATTAAAAGCTCGCTTCTCTCTCCCTGCAATCGGCACCAACATGACTGGACTTGCAGATGCGATTGTCGTACAATCCACAAAGTTGCAAGAAAAATTTGGTGGTACTCAAATCCACACTGGTGCTGATACAGAGCTTTGTAATCCAAATGTAGATGGTAGTAAAATAAAAGAAAGATATAACCTATATGATTCGTTCACAATAGTGAATGTAGGTACCCTCAAACGATACAAAGGGGTTGACATAGTTTTAGAGGCAGTAAGGCAATTGAACGATGAGCGAATAAAAGTTTTTTTGGTAGGGATTAATGGGGCAACAATGGATCGTTATTCTGAAAATTTGATTAAAACTTACAAGAAGAAGCTTGGAGAGCAATTGATATTAGCACCACCACAACCATTTTTAGAGATGCCAAAATTTCTTGCAGCATCAGATCTTATCGTGCTACCACACAAACAAGATGCGCCTTGGCGCGGTTTTGAGATACCAGCAAAGTTATATGATGCAATGGCAATGGGACTTGCCATTATAGTCAGTAATGTGGGAGACTTGCCAGAGATTGTAGGAGATGCGGGCATCGTTATACCTGATGGGGATGTCAAAGCGTGTAAAGAAGCCATTCTCAGACTATTCAATGATAGACAATTGGCAAAAAAATTAGGTGCAAAGGCGAGAGAACGTTGTGTTGAGAAATACTCATGGGACGTGCTAAAGAAGAAGACACTTGACGTATATGACGGCGTTCTTAAGTAAGCCATAATAGAGTGGATTGATTGGACGAGCGATTCTAATGTTAAGCGATGATGTAAAAGAAAAAGATCATAAACGTATTAAAAGCTAGCGTTGGGTTTCTAATCCTTCTACGATTTGCGCTTGCTGTCTACTATCCAATTCTCTCATACTTCAACTATACTTCTCGACGCATCTACCCCTCGCTTTTTTCCTAGTTGCTTCCTAAGGTTTTCATTATCATAAAGCGTGGTAATAGCATCCTTGCATGCATCGACATCATCAGAGGTATCTGTCTGTCCCTGTAATTTTAGAAAAACAACTAACAAACAGAGTTAAATACCCGTTGAAAAAATTACCTAAATAAATAGTTAGAATAGTGAAATATGTGGTCT
>JASEEV010000014.1 GCA_030019435.1 Methanocellales archaeon
CTGAAATCTTCAAGCCAATCATCGTTGATAGGGTCATCTTCAAACTCGTCAACAAGAAGATGCTTGATGATTCAGATTTTGTCGGAGAGTTGGGTGATATGCTTCTGTCAGATACCGGAAGGAAGCTATTTCTCCAAAACTATCACGATAGATTATCGACAACCATTAAACACAAAGGTCTCGGCAGAGAGGTCTCGTATCAACGGCTCATCCGATTGGAGCTATATAAGTTGGTGAAGCATGTGTTAGGAACGCAGGAGTACAAACCTCTTGTGATGTGGTGGTAGGATGTATGTCATTGTTGTGTATGACGTGAACGTGGATCGAGTGAATAAGGTCAGGATATTTTTGAAGCAGTACCTAAATTGGGTTCAGAATTCCGTCTTCGAGGGGGAGCTAACAAAGGTGGAGTTGAAGATCATCGGGGATGGTATTAAAGATTTGATCGATCAGGATGAGGATTCGGTGAGAATTTACATTTTGAGAGGCGATAAATTTCTGCGAACCATTGAGTTAGGAACGAGTAAGGTAGAAATCTCTGAAATCATGTGAAAGTATTTTTCGGGGATCATTCATTTTGTAGTTCACTTATAAAGAAGCACGAAAGATATAGGTAATACTTTAAATATCAGAACAAATTTATCTCTCATTAGAGCTTAGTGGCAATATTCAATCGGGCGTGGCGGCTGGGCTAAAATCAGACCATAGTGGGATTGAAATAAATATCTTGGAAGAAGTGAGCACATGCATGACGCAGCTAAAATCAGACCATAGTGGGATTGAAATGGATACAACCATTCTATAAAACCAAGACCGTGTAAAAGCTAAAATCAGACCATAGTGGGATTGAAATAACAAACCTAAGAGAGATCAGGAAAGCACTAGAGGAGCTAAAATCAGACCATAGTGGGATTGAAATACGATTTCAACTTACACTATTTTAAGAAAGGATAACCGCTAAAATCAGACCATAGTGGGATTGAAATCTTAATTTTTGGACATTGCTCCTCCAACCCTTTCAGCGCTAAAATCAGACCATAGTGGGATTGAAATATAAAAGTTTAAAAATTTACAAGCATTTATATACTATGCTAAAATCAGACCATAGTGGGATTGAAATACCCACCTTGGAGTAAGGGATTTAATCGTTGATAAAAGCTAAAATCAGACCATAGTGGGATTGAAATTCAAAAAAGGGATATATACTCATGTTGAAGGTATTTTGCTAAAATCAGACCATAGTGGGATTGAAATATGAAAATGGGTTCTGGTGGAATATAAAAAGGATATGCTAAAATCAGACCATAGTGGGATTGAAATCGCTTGATGCGCCTCAAGGTTCATTACATCTGCATCGCTAAAATCAGACCATAGTGGGATTGAAATCCGACTTCTCAATATCATCGCCAATTGGGCAAACTGCTAAAATCAGACCATAGTGGGATTGAAATTTCATGCAGAGGCGAGGATATTCGCTGAGAAAAGGGGGCTAAAATCAGACCATAGTGGGATTGAAATGGTTTCGCTGATCTGCAAATATGTGCCCGCTGGGGCTTGCTAAAATCAGACCATAGTGGGATTGAAATAAGATTGAGAGGAAAGAGTATGATGGTATTCTTAGTGCTAAAATCAGACCATAGTGGGATTGAAATAATCCTATGATGATTGATATGACTGCAAAGGGAGAGGCTAAAATCAGACCATAGTGGGATTGAAATTTCTCCTTGAGAGAGCATTTTTAGTGCATAGTTGTCGCTAAAATCAGACCATAGTGGGATTGAAATGGAATCTGCCCAGGCTGCTGCACGGCACTGTTACGAGGCTAAAATCAGACCATAGTGGGATTGAAATGAGAGGAGAAAGAGGATATCATCGCTTTGTTGGCAGGCTAAAATCAGACCATAGTGGGATTGAAATCTTGCTCACCTCCCTTTTTTTTCCGGGAATTTACTGCTAAAATCAGACCATAGTGGGATTGAAATTTTTTTTGTAATTTTTCAATATGGTTGCATTCTCAAGGCTAAAATCAGACCATAGTGGGATTGAAATTCTAGTTAACCTCCTTTTTGACCTCTCGCTCAACCTCCTTTTTGACCCTCTCCCAGTCTTCTACGGCAGCTCTGATGTAACTCTCTGGCGCTCCCCTTTTTCTCATCATCTCTGGGTCTCGCCCCTCATGCGTGACATACCTGAGTCTTCGCTCCACCATAGCCCTGATCTCATCTTTAGTAGGCACATAGCTCTCTGTCATTTTTCCTTCTATAGAATCGACAAATGATTTCAGCTCCTCAAAAAGATCAGCGTTCTCACCCTCATAGACGAAGAGCCCTGTATTCTTCTCAGCATCCCATTCTGCATAGAGCTTCTCGCTTCCAGAAATCCAAGATCCAGAGTATGGGGTACTACCTCTTTTCCAAGCGAGATCATACCTTTTTAGAATCCTCTTGAGCTCGCCCTTCTTTGCCGAGTAGACGTCCTTTTTAAACTCGAATTTCGTTCTCATCCTACTAGCTCGTATTCGCCTGTGCCGCCGCAAAACCTGGTGATGTAATTGATAGCTATAAGAGCTGCTCGCTCCAAGAGAGCGTCATCTATTCCCGGAACTCCGCACACAAGTAACATGATGTTCCTAGTCTCAGCGGTCGCCTTCGTACTATCCGCATCCCTGTAGGGGTAGATCGCCACCAACTTCTCCTCGTCCGAGAGAACGATCTCCTTACCTCTGAGCCTCATTGGCTTATCCATCCCGATTCCGACGAACATCTCTCCTGGGGCAGAGAATCTGATGGTCAAATCGCCCCTGATCAAGTTCCTATCAAATGCTGCCAGGGCGACACCCGTTTCTATCGAAGCCAGATTGTATGCATCCACAATGGGATTGATCCTCGGGACTGCGCTCCCCCTGAGCACTCTGCGGATTAACGCTTCCGCCGCCGGCCGAACTTTTGTTGGATCGACGCCGATCTTCCAGAAAAAATCTCTATATGCACGGAAAATATTCACATCCTTCAAGTCCTCAAGTGAGTACTTCTCTCTTACCTGGGTACATATAGAATTTCTCAATTCTTCCATGTTTTCTGTAATAGGACATAGACCGGAGATAAATCCGATGCAAACCTTCAGACCAGGAAATTTCTCTCTCACTTTCGGACCAAAATGAAAATTCATCTCAGATCTCTGACAGGTCGATCACGCTTACTTCTTCTGCACCTTTGCTAAGTGTCTTGAGCGCATCCAGCACCATTTGCTTGTAGTGCCCTATATTTGGAGAATAGTGCTCCTTTGCTTTGGTCACATCTTCGCTTCCTTCATCCAATCGTTTGAGACGCTGGAGCGTTTGCCTCGCTGTATCAAGGATCCATAGATCATAAGTATCTGCATCCACGATCTGGATGCTTTCGGGTCTAACCGATGTGACGATCTCTCCACCGATTTCATATGTATTTGGCTTGCCGACCACAGCGACGAACTGTGGAGGCTCTATGCTAGACAAGGCTTGCGCAGCCTCCGGTTGATATTGTCCAGCATAGATCAAGAATGAACCTGTGGGATCTGTCACGCGTGCACGCCAATATTCTGTGTTCGTCCCGACGTCCTCTTTCTCGGTCAATGTGCCAACGATGAATATGCGATTGCATTTCGCTCCGGTAGGGGTTAACAGATATTGAGGCGCATATTGGTCATCGTGTTCTTTAAAAGCCATATTGGACTCTCTGAACTCTAGGGCAAATACCCGTTTGGCCACTTCCCGCTTCAGCATCATAACGCCTCCGTTTCTGTGATCAATTTCTTGACCTCTTGGTCTGATATTTTTGGTGCACTTTTTATATCCTCCACCAAGACATAGCGACCAACCCTAGGACCTTTGATACTGAAATATCGTCCGATCAATTTCTCCTTGAACGCATCTAGAACCACAGATTGGTCCAGCGCTTCTGCTGCCATCTCCTTTGCCTCATCCAAGGTGATGCCAATCAGCATTTCGACGATCTCTCTGTTCAAGAGTATATCTTGCACGATCTTGCCATCATCTATTACCCCTTTTATCCGCAGGTCGTATATCCCCTCAACTTTTCCGTGTTCTCCACAAGACCCTTTGACGAGAGCTCGGTTGCAGAGCTCACATCGCTTGATCAAGCCGGAGCCAGACTGTATATCGACGATTGCACCCATGACCTCCTCCACAAGAGAGCCGACTTCTATGTCCTCCTCTAGTGGAATGATCTCGGTGCTCCTGCTCAGTTTTACGTTGTATCGTCCTTGCCACTCGTCGGTCACCACATTCTTGAACATGTAACATCGGTTCTCCTCCACAAGCGGCAGGTCAGATTTTGCCCATTTTGTGAATTTGATGGTGCCAGTTTCATCTCCGATCAGACCAGCTTGCGCGATCGATTCGCTCTCAGAGGGCCATAGTTGCACCACTTTCGCTTTAAGGGAGACCCATCGCCCCTCGCTCTGGATGTCCTTGACCTTTACCAGATCTGCACTCTTGGGCGCTCTTACATATTGGCTTACAACGCTTCGCTTTGCCTCCTCGATGGGGACCCTGAATTCGTTGATCAAAACATCCAGTTTCTTCTCGATCTCCTCCAACGGCACCTCAACACCCATCTCAGAAAAGCGAGCTTTCAGCTGCTCAGCTATATCTCTTACCATGCTTTATAGGTCATCACCACGACAGATAAAACTAACGATGAGGTTATTTGATCTCCAGTACGAACTCACAGTACGGGTCGCCCTTGAGGATGTTTTTCACATGTTTTAGTTCCATATCTCTGTTCAGAGCCTTTTTCGCCGACTCTAGCAATGAGCCAATCCTGTAGGCGCAAACCTTTGGATATCTCTTACCGATATCGCCCATTGCGCACACGTGCTTTCTGATTATGATCTCTTCATCGCTCGCACTGACGAGCTCTCCCTCCAGTCCTAGGTCGTTCAGATAATCCACAAATGCAGCAGAGAACGTCTTAGGCGTCCACTCCCTTGTTTTCGTTCTCTTTCGCAGCTCCCTCTCTATGCGATCGTCGAGGTCCTTAGAGCAAAGTCGTATGATGCCCAAAGGAGCCTCTTTTCCGATCACCTTCTCCAGTGACTCCAGAGTGGTGATGAATATGTCGAGGTTCAGACGATACAGTCCTCTTAGCTCCTCCGGGACATCACCGATGCTTTTCATAACCGCCCCCCACCTTTTCAACCGTCTTTCCCATCTCCACCTGCTGATTTTAAGATTTAGTTGACCATGGTATTTTAAGGTAACCCCACCATTAACATTTTGTATCTTGCTTTGCTTAGTTTAGATCTATGGCAATGGTGTATTTCACAAGCTCAAGGGCACCTGTTGAGGAGCCAGAGAGATGGTATCAACCACAGCTGAGTGCTATCAACAAGTTGGAGCGGCTTTTGGAGAGGAGTGGAATTTTAGATGATATCGAGAGGGGCGATCAAGTTGCATTGAAGACGCATTTCGGCGTCAGGGGAACGACCAAGCCGTTGCGCTCGGTGTTCATTCGTAAAGTCGCGCAAATGGTCAAAACAAAGGGTGGAGAACCCTTTGTGACCGAAACGACAGGACTTGGAATGACTCGGGAACGATGCTTTGCGACGGGCAAGATCGAGGCAGCAGAGGAGAATGGGTACACTTCCCAGACGCTATCTGCACCGATCATCATTGCCGATGGGCTGAAGGGATTTGACTGTGTAGAGGTTTGCATCGATGGAGCACAGCTCAAAAAGGTATACGTGGCAAAACATATTGCAGAGGCGGACAAAGTCATTTCCTTAGCTCATTTTAAGGGACATATGAACTCTGGATTTGGCGGGGCGCTCAAAAACATAGGCGTTGGATGTGTCGCGAAGACCTCTAAATACGATTCGCACATCTACGATCCCCCCAGCATAAACGATCTCTGCGATGGATGTGGCGCTTGTGTCAAGATATGTCCTGTGGATGCCATAAGAGAGTGGAAGGTTGACATTGAGAAATGCATCAGATGCCAGGGATGTGCTGAAGTATGTGAGAAAGGTGCGATATCGGTCAAATGGACATCTCCGAAAGATCTCTCTGAGCGATTCGTCGATTGTGCTAAAGCAGTTTTAGATTTAGTTGGAAGGGAGAACCTTCGATATGTGAACTTCCTGCTTGATATCACGCCGCACTGCGATTGCTGTCCTTTCTCAGACAATGCAATCGTACCAGATCTTGGCATTCTTGCCTCAGAGGATATACTTGCGATAGATAAAGCGGCGGTGGACATGGTGAACAAAGCTCCCATACTAGCAGATTCAATGGCAAAAAAAGCAAAGGACAAGTTCCATGGGATGTATGGGTGGACTCACTCCTCCTATCAGTTAAATGCGGCGAAAAAACTCGGACTCGGCTCGATGAAATATGAGATCATCAAGGTGGAATGAAACTAAGAGGTCAAGCGTTAATTAAATGTCCTCATTTGGAGATGTGCCAGATCGAAGATCTGGCAGAGTTGTAATCACGAAGAGATTTCAACACCAAAAAGTTTATTAGTCAAAAACGACTAAAGTTAGTCAAAAATAACTAATGTGATTCCATGCGGTTTATCAACTATCTCGAGGACATTTTGAGTACGAAGTCCGATATTAAAATACTGCGCACCCTGATCAGGTATCCTGCTAAGGAGTTTAATGAAAGCGAGTTGGCTGAAGTAGCAGGTGTAGGGCAGAAGACCGTTAACCGGGCAATGCCGAAGTATGTTAGTTATGGCATACTCGGTGTGAGATCTGTGGGGAAAGCAAATGTCTATACATTAGATGCCGATCACTACATCGTGAAGCAGCTTCAGCTACTTTTTGATGCTGAGAGAAGATCGAAGGAAGAGCTGAAGTCTTGGCTAAAAAAATCATTTTATGGAGATAAAGACATCATCACTGTCGCAGTTTTTGGGAGCGTTGCAAGGGGTGAAGAAGAGCCGACTTCTGACATAGATGTCTTCGTTTTAACTCGAAATAAGGCAAAAGCAAAGCGGATTTTGGAGAGAATTGGGGGCAAGATTCTTAAAACATTTGGAAATGTCGTTTCGCCGTACGTCTTGACACCTCAAGAACTTAAAGGGAAGCAAGACCTTTTGACGATCAAAGAGATCAAGAAATATGGGGAACTAATTCTTGGGAAACCTTTGGAGGAGGTAATCCAATGAAACTGAGGACCGAAGCCGTTTTTAAGAACTCCTATAAGATATATCTCAAGAAATCCGAGGAGTTTTTGGCTACCGCAAAATACTCACTTTCTAAAGATGATTTCAACGCTGCTGCTGGATGTGCCGCTCATGCAACGATAAGTGCCCTCGACGCTCTAACTGCATTCTACCTGCAGCGAAGGCATGCTGGTGAGAGGCATGAAGACGCCATACATCTACTAAAAGAGGGGGCAATGGTGAAGTTGAAGGATAAACCAAAGGCCACAAAGCAGTTTAAGATGGTTATTGGGCGCAAGACCCTGGCTGAGTATGAACAAAGAGGTGTGTTTAAGGGAGAGGCCGCAGAAGCTGTGAAAGCAGCTGAGCGGTTTTTGGAGTGGGTCAAGGATAATCTGCCTCACTAGTGAGGATGTGATAAAGGGGTCTCATTAGACAAATGTCGATCGAGGTGGAGTGAGCCTGCTCGACTCCCGCTTTTCCATCCAAAATTTAATCCTTATGTAAGGTTTACTTTGCAAAACGGAAAGCTTTATATACTTTATGTAACTAATACCTTACTGAAGTGATGAAAATGGTAGAGAAAAATGACGAGAAGAGGTACAGATTCTATTTAGTTTTGTCAATGGCGATCGCAGTAATTGGGGTGCTTGTTGCAGTAGTGAAGGCGAATCCCATAATTGGAGCAATGGCAGTGGGTGTTGCCATCGTAGTTATAACCAGCGCCAAGAAGTATAGAGTCATAACGACCGATGAACGAATACAGAAAATCAGTAATAGAGCGGGCTGCGCAACCTTTGTGTTCTTCACCTTGGGTTTTATGCTGTTATACATGCTGAACTTTGTTCATCCCTTTGTAAAGCCGATGAGTTCTGAGGCTGTCGGGTCTTGCTTAGGTTTTATCTCAATCTTAATGCTCTACTGCTACCTCACATTTTACGGCTACTACAAAAGAAAGATGTGAGGGATTGATATGGAATTAAAAAGAAGTAAAACCCATTTCATCTGGGCTTCTGCAATGATGCTGCTTGGCATAGTCCTGTTTACAATATTCGATCTCGCATTTCTTGGAATGGGCATCACCTTCGCTGGCTTGATGTTAATTTTTATTGGCATATATTGGGCAAGTAAACACAAGACAGAGATTCCAAGTGACGAAAGATATATGAGAATCAATGAAAAAGCGGGTTTCAATGCATTTTGGACTACCATAGGAATTTTAGCGGTTTTGGTGTACGTGGATGTCTATTTCCCATTAGGTCTGAAATTTAGAGAGTTTGTTACGATAATTTGGTCTGTTGGGATGTTCTCATTCATTGTATATCGCTTTTACTACGATAAAAAGGGCTTCAAATGAAAAACAAACTCAAAGTATTCAGGGCGATGCATGACTTAACGCAGGAGGATCTCGCTGAAAAAGTGGAAGTTACCCGTCAGACCATCAACGCCATAGAAAAGGGGAGGTATGACCCCTCTTTAACATTGGCGTTCAAACTTGCGAATCTGTTCAAAGTAAAAATTGAGGAGTTGTTCATTTACGAGTGATCTATTCAGTCTGTGCAAGCCATATTCCGAATATGATCAAGGCGCCGCATACGATCTGGTAGGGATGAACCGTTTCACCAAGGAGGACGGATGCCTGGATGACCGCAAAGACGGGTATTAGAAACGTGAAAAAGTTTGTTTTGGATGCCTCCAACCTTCTGAGCACCTCAAAGTATAGTATGGTGCCAAGCACGGTGCAAAGGATCGCTAACGCAAATAGTATGCCCCATATGTTCATCGGGTATGTGAATCTTATGGGCTCTACTAAGGCGGAGACGACGTCTAACAATATCGTTCCCATGAGGGTGCTGACCGCTAGGATGAGCAGCGGACTGTTATTTGCAACGATCTTTTTCCCGATGACCGTGTAGATGGAGTAGCATATCGCTGTGGACACGAGCATCAAATTGCCATAAAAGACCATTGAGCTGCTGAAGGTTGGAAGGTTGCCGTTGGTCGATATGATGGTGACGCCTGTCAACGAAAGCACTAAACCGGAGACCTTTCGACAGCCGAGCGATTCGCGCAGAAATATGGCTGCCAATATCAATGTGAAAGCTGGACTACTGTTCTGTAATATGCTCGCCATGGAGGCAGTTATGAAAAGCATGCCCATGTTTTGCAGTATATTTGGAATGGTGACGCCAACTATGCCCAATACAAGTAAAGTGGTGAAGTTATCCTTTGTGAACTCTTTGATCTGCCGCATCTCGAACTTGGTCAGTGCATATCCCACAAACATAATTGTGGCGATGGAAAATCGCAGAGAAGCTAGATAGATCGGCGTTACCTCGCTCAGTCCCACCTTGGTAAGCACGAACGACATCGACCAGAAGATTACCGCAATTAGGATCGCCACATAAGTTTTCAGCATAAACTGCCTACGGTCTTTCGTCTTTATCAAGATTTCTGGATATCAGAGCAGTCTGGGCAATCTGGATTTCTCCGCACGGAGATCTCCTCAAACTTCATGCTCTCCCCATCATAGATGAGCAGCCTGTTTGCTAGTAGGCGACCGATCCCAGTCAGATATTTGATGACCTCTGTGGCTTGAATCACTGCGATCACGCCTGGAGTTGCCCCGAGCACGGGAAATCTCGTGGGGGGAGGACTCTCAGGGAAGATGCATCGTAGACATGCAGTCCTTCCTGGAATGATCGTGGTTGCCCTCCCCTCTAGACCATATATCGAGCCATGGACAAACGGTATCTTTTTCTCCACTGCCACACGGTTCAACAGATAGCGGGTGGGAAAATTGTCCATTCCATCCACGATCACGTTCGAGCCTTCAACCAAATCGAAGACGTTACTCTCAGTCATCGTGGTTTTTACGACCTCTACCGCCACATCAGGGTTGATCTGCGATAGTTTTTCCTTGGTAGAATCTACCTTGGCCCTGCCAATGTCCCTGTTCCAGTGTAGTATCTGCCTGTTCAGATTGCTGAGCTCTATCCTATCATCATCCACGATCTTGAGATGCCCAACACCTGCCACCGCTAGAAAGACAGAGGATGTGGAGCCCAGACCGCCGGCACCGGCAATGAATACCCTGCTCCTTTTGAGCTTTCTTTGCCCCTCCTCCCCAAATCCGGAAATCATCATCTGCCTATCATATCTCTTTTTGTCTGAGTCGGTCAATTTAACCATTTTTTCACCTTGAAAGTTCGAGCATCCTTCCCATCGCTTCTCTAGCCTTATCGGCCACGCCTTTTCGGACGGTTACCTCTGGCTCTTCAGTCTCCAGTGCTCTCTCCACCTTTTCTAGCGTGTGCATTTTCATATGCGGGCAAACGGCATATTTGGAGAGCGGATAAAATCTCTTTCCTGGAATCTCCTTCTTAAGTCTGTGCAACAGTCCGACTTCGGTGCCTATCAAAAACTCCTTTCCTGCTGATGCTTTGCAATATCTGACCATACCACTCGTTGAGGCGATGTGGTCTGCTACTTCCTGAATTTCTGGCGTGCACTCAGGATGGACAACCAATTTAGCCTCTGGATGCCTTTTTCTCGCATCCGATAAATCCGCTCCAGTTATCTGATGATGTGTGGGGCATAATCCATATTCTGGAATGGAAATTATCTTCTTGTTCGTTCTCTGTCTAACATAGTGCGCTAGGTTATCATCCGGTCCAAACAAGATCAAATCAGAATCCATCGACTCTACTATCTGGGCGGCATTTGCAGAGGTACAAATACAATCAGCATGAGCTTTGTCCTCGGCTAACGTGTTTATGTACAGAACTACATCGGCATTGGGATATTTCCTCTTGGCTTCCAACAACTCTTCCGTCGTTAGCTGCTGAGCCATCGGGCAAATAGCCCCAAGGTCTGGTATCAAGACCTTTTTATCTGGATTTAGAATGGCTGCCGTCTCTGCCATGAAATCCACTCCACAGAACACTATCACGTCAGCATCCGTCTTTGATGCTTTCTGGGATAATCCCAGAGAATCACCAACAAAATCTGCTATATCCTGAATCTCGGGTCTTTGATAGTTATGGGCAAGAATAACTGCATTTTTCCTGTCCTTCAGTCTCTCGATGGTATTCGTTCTCGTCACCTTATCCTCTGTTCATTTGAATATATGTTCATCCTCCTACCACGAACGAAGCCAATGACCGTTAATCCGGTCTTGTTGGCTATGTCTATAGCCAAACTTGTAGCAGCACCTCTGGAGGCGATGATCGGTATCTTTGCCCTTGAGCACTTCAAAGCCATATCAGAGGATATTCTTCCAGTGCATACCACGAAAGTATCTGGAAAATGGTGTTTTTTGACCAGTGCATATCCTATGACTTTGTCCAGGGCATTGTGTCTACCGATGTCCTCTGATATACAAATTCGCTCCCTTTTGGAACCCCCAAGAATGGCGCAGGAGTGTGTCCCCCTGGTCCTTTTGTGCAAATCAGATCTCAAAATCTCTTTCATACCTTCAAATACGAGCTTTCTGTCCAATTTCAACTTGGAGTCCACTTTTGGGAGCTTTGACTCATCCAGAAAGCTCGAAGTACCCCCGCAACCACTTACGATGACTTTTTTTGCAGCGAACGTTCTGACCGGATTCTTAGTTATCACCTTAGCTATATCGCCACGTATTTTCATGGATTCTATGTCCTCCATGCTATCGATAACTCCTTCAGATAAAAGATGACCCACGACGAACTCTTTTTTCATTTGAGGGCTTATCATAGCGGTTGCAAAGTGCCTGCCGTTTACAAAGATCGCTAATGCGACCTCCTTAGCGATCTCCTCCTCTAGCTCTGTACTGCGATCTCCATCCAATCTGAAATAATTCTTTAGCACGCTTTTCATCTAAACAGAACTCCTAGCTATCTCCTCAACGGTTCCCAGTAACGTTTCGATTTCCTCTTCAGTATTGTACAGATATAAAGATGCTCTGACCGTTCCTACGACACCAAGCTCTTTCATCAAAGGCATGCAGCAATGATGTCCGGATCTGACCATTATGTTTGAAACCTCATCGAGCATCAAGGCAACATCATGGGGGTTTAAGCGTTTGATGTTAAAGGAAATCACCCCTATTCGTTCTATGTAAGGATGATAGACCTCTACGTTTTCGATCTCCTCTAAGCCAAGGACGAGTTTTTTAGTCAATTTTCCCTCATGTTTTCTTATGTCGTCCATTCCGATCTTTTCCAAGTACTCAACGGCTACTCCAAGCCCGATTCCATCGGCTATGTTCGGCGTACCAGCTTCAAATCTCTCATAAGTCTCCTTTAGTTTATAATCCTCTAGTGAGACATCATCCATCGTTCCCCCTCCTATGGCAAGAGGCTCGATTTTTTCTAAAAGCGGCGTTCTCATGAACAAAACTCCAGTCCCAGTAGGACCAAGCATTTTGTGCCCTGCAAAAGCCAGGAAGTCGCAGCCAAGTTCTTTGACATCTACGGATAGATGTGGCACGGATTGGGCGCCATCCACCAGGAGCAAGGCATTGTTATCCTCACAGATCTTTGCCATCTCTTTTATCGGTGTTATCGAGCCCAGAACATTTGAAACATGTGTTATGGCAACCAACTTCGTCCTATCATCTATCACCTTTTCAAAATCCTCTAAGCGGAGAACTCCGTTGTTTGGCTTGATGATCTCTAGCGCGACTCCGAATCTTTTCTTAACCCGTAACCATGGCATGAAATTGGAATGGTGCTCCACTATGCTTGTCACGATCTTATCTTTTCTCTCCCATCCCAGCCCAGATGCGACTAAGTTTATTCCCTCTGTCGTATTCTTTGTAAAGACGATCTCCTCCTCTTTGGCATTGATGAAATCAGCAACTTTTATATGGGCTTCCTCGTAGAGGTGCGATGCTACCTGAGACAGCCTGTGAACCCCTCTCTCAACGTTTGCATTATAATCTCTATAGTAACTTAGGACCGAGGCTACAACCGGCTCTGGTGTTAAGCTTGTAGCTGCGCTGTCCATATAAATTATTCCTTCACCCAAAATTGGGAAGTCCTCTCTGATCTTTTCTACATTCATTTATCACAACCATCCTCATGCTCTCCATTGGAGATGAACGATCTATATGTAACATGGACGGAAAGAAATACTTATGGGAGTGGATACGAAAGTGGATGAAAAAGATGTGGAAGGCATGGATAGGATAAAAAGATATATGGAAAAATTTGAGAGTGAAAAGGTTGCCGTCTCCTACTCTGGGGGAGTTGACAGCTCTCTAGTTGCTTATGCAGCCAAGGAAATCGCAGATGCTGTTACGATTAAGTCGGAGTTCGCTCCCGATTACGTCATAGATGAGGCTAAGGAGTTTGCAGAAAAGTTTGGAATGAGACATAAAATTCTAAACATCAGTCTCCTTGACGATGAGATGAAGAACAACCCGACAAACAGGTGTTATCTCTGCAAGAAAAGGATCATCGAAGAGATAAAGGATCTGGGATACAATATCATCATGGATGGAACCAATGCAGATGACTTGGATGAGGATAGACCTGGACTAAAGGCTAAAGAGGAGGGGGACATCATTTCGCCACTGGCTGATCTTGGCTTGGGTAAAAGGGAAATAAGGAGGATCATGGCTGATGTTGATGAAAAGGTTGCAAGAAAACCTTCAGAGTCTTGCTTGGCGACCAGGATTCCCTTTAACTCCGAAGTGACGCTGGAGCGATTAAAAAGGATAGAAAAAGCAGAGGAACTCATTAGATCGATCGGTCTGAGCTTGGTCAGGGTGCGAGATCACTTCCCAGTGGCAAGGATAGAGGTCTCCAGAGATGAGTTTGACAAGGTGTTGGGTGCAGAGGACTTGGTCTCAGAGCTCAAACGTCTTGGGTACAAGTTTGTGATCGTGGACGTAAGGGGTGAAAGGTAATCAAAACTCGCTGATCAATTTTTTCGCCCATTGGAGCTTTTTCTGCTTGACTTCGCTTACATTGGAATCCTCAAAATCAAAGCCGATTAATGCAATGCTCTCGGCACCAAATTCTTTTGCGAGAAAAACGCACCTATCGCCATCCGTGAATCCTCCAAAGTTGTGAACGTTTTTTAGTGGCACAGATTGCGTACTTCCAATGACGTTGTTCAGCGATGGCACATATTGCTTCATAGCAGGGATGTCATCGCCATGTGCATGCACCACTATGACGCTCCCAAGTCGGTCTGCGCTGATGATATCCTCCATGCACCCATCTAGGTCCGTGACGACGATATCCGGAACTATGCCATTTTTCAGAAGGACGGATGTTGCGCCATCTGCAGCCATGACCACACGATCAGACACATCGATGCTCCTGAGCTCCTCTTCCAACAAGGGTGCGTTTCCACATATGATGACGTGCCTTCGATAAATCAACTCGGACAATCTCTGGACGTTAAGCGAACGATTTCCGATGAGTTTAGATAATAAACGTGCAGCTTCTTCGTCCTTGCTCCTGTCAAAACCGAAATCATCCAAAATTTCCTGATAAATCGGCTCCCATTCCTCGAAGTTCATGGTATATCGTATCCAGATTTTAGCTTATCATAAGTTAAATGTGTTCTTCGGGGTCGACAAAAACTACCGAAGTAGGTGGGAGCCGTCACAGCTCTCACCAGTGCTCATTTCATCGAAGCCCTCTCTGCATGAGGCGAAGCTTATGTGGTTCTCATCACAGGTCTCTTTGATTTTCCGCATGATCTCACGTCTCATTCTGGCAGGTAAGTACCAGGCGTTTCTGCGTCGCTGCCCATCCCCGAAGTATAGTCTTCTCAGCTCCTTTGAGGCCTTTGGGAAGAGCACGCTGAGTCTCCTCCAACTATCTGCTCTCGGCTTGAATGTGGACGCCGTTATGTGCCTTGCACCAACCTCTGCGGAAAGCCTTATTATTTCCCTCATTTCTCGTTCGTTGACCAAAGGGATCACTGGATCTGCTCTTACCGTGCAGGGTATGCCCTTCTTGGAGAGCCTTCGTATTACATCTAACCTTGCCTTCGCTAAAGGTGCATGGGGCTCCAGTTTCTTGGCTATATCCTGATCTAGGGTTGTGATCGTAAAGCTGACCACGCAGTCCATCTCCCTTAGCAGGTCGAGGTCTCTCAGCACCAGATCTGATTTTGTGATCAGCAACACTCTACATTTTTTGTCTCTGAATATCTCGAGACATCTCCTTGTTAGTAAGACATCCTTTTCCTCTGGTGGATAGGGGTCTGAGCTGTTTGAGATCGAGATGGGTATTGCTAAGTCAACTTTTGAGACGTCTTTTTTCACTCTTTTGAGGAGGTCTTTTTTTGGGCGGCAGTTGAAGGCGTTTGGGATGTAGGAGGTGATGTAGCAGTAAGCACATCTGTGGCTGCAGCCTGTGTAGGGGCTGAAGCTGTATTTGGGTGGGCATGTGCAGAGAGGATCCCCCCAAGGATCGAATTTTCGTATCACGTCCATGTTTGACATATCGCGATTTTCAGTCTCATATCCAGACTACTCTAGGAATTTGAATTCAGGGATTGGAGCTTGGATCACTATGGCTTCCATGTCCTCCTCTGCATTATTGATAGCTGAGTGTGGCGTGTTTTCAGGTATCACGATGACCTCTCCAGCTGAGCCCTCTATTTCCTCCTCACCTATCGAAAAGGTCGCCCTGCCTTTCAGGATGTATATTATGTCCTCAGAGTTCGGATGGATATGCCTGGGAAATTTATTGTGGGGAAGGATTCGGAGAAGAGATATCTGGCAGTACCTGTTCCCCGTCCTCTTTGGATGCACTAGAAGTCTCTTGTAGTTGCCCTTCGGCCCCTCCGCCTCTTCTATTTCTCCAACGATGATCTTCTTGTCGATCAAAGAGTTCACCACGTTCACTTTATCCTCTTGGCGAAGATCGTCCTAGTTTCTTGGATTCCACCTACTTTGCGGAGTTTTTCCGTTATCAAATCTATCGTCTTCTCCATGTCCTCTACGTCGACTTTGACTAGGATGTCGTATTTTCCTGAGGTCAAGTAGACTTCGCTTACCCCGTCTATCTTGGCGAGTGCATTGGCGACCTTCGTCTCATGGCCTACGGCGGTCCTAAGAATGACGAATACCATGGTTTTCTCACCTCCCTTTTTTGTTTATTGGTTCACGTGTTCTCTCTGTCCTCAGATCAGTGCTATCGCTCCGAGGACGATCAGTATCACCCCGAGGATTCTCACCATCCATTTGGCTATGGATGCTCCTACCGTAGCAAGGATGATGCCGATGATTATCTGGAGCACCGCTTGGAGATGGTGCGATAATAATTCTGGTGGTAGCATCTCGCTCAACTCTCCTTTTATGTCTATTATTTGTCTTCAGCCCTTTAATGTGTTGTGCTGGGCTCAGGAGATCGTAGAAGTAAAAATTGAACTGATTATAGTTCTTCTAGGCTCACAGTCCACTTATCACTCTTCTCATCGAACTCCCAGATCGCATGATAATCCTTTCATGAAGAAGAGCACACATCACTTCTTCTGGTAATCCACGGGCTCCAAATCAGTGGTTGCCAAGCTTTATATAACACTAAAACCCATAGACTACTGGTGACCCAACATGCGAAGAAGACGTCCATTCTTTTTCGAGATCATGGAACGGATGTTCGAAGAGCTGACCAAAGAATTCCGCCCATTCGAGGAAAGAAGAAGGCTACCATCCACATTCGAAGACTGGTTCAAGGATCCTTTTGAGGAAATGATAAAGAGATTTGAAAAAGAGACCCCGAAAGAACTAAAAGAACTCATCAGAGAAGAAGAAACACCCACAGGCAAGATCAGAAAATACGGACCATTCATATACGGCTTCAGCTACACACACGAACCAGGTAAAGAACCAGAATTCAAAGAATTCGGAAACATACGGCTCGGACCACAGGGAAGAATCGAACCAGCACTCAGAGGCGAGAGAGAGCCACTGACGGACGTGATAGAAGAAAAAGACTCCTATGAAGTAGTAGTCGAGCTGCCTGGAATATGCAAGGAAGACATCAAACTAAACGCCACAGAAAACTCACTAGAAATTCGTGCAACCAACGACAGAAAATTCCACAAAGAAATATCATTCGACGAAACCATCAATCCAGAGAGTGCAAAAGCCACATACAAACATGGCGTCCTGAGCGTAAGACTGGAGAAGAAAAGAAGAAGAGGAGTACCCATCCACTTAGAATGAAACCCAGAGAACAATGATACCCATTTGATACAATCGTATCAAAAATTACACAACTTAAGTTAGCTTTGTTTGGATCGCTTCTTCTGCTCACTTTCTAGTGTCGCATTAAGACTTCTTATGGCTCTAGCTAATTCTTCAGTTCCAAGCCCTCTTATGGCTTTGACCAACTCCTCATAAACGTCAACGCCTTTATAAATTTGATCAAAAGTCAAAGAATGACTAAACAAACCAATATCCAACACCAACAATCTCTCATTGAACTCTAGATCAGTAACAGTGATATATGGCCTTGGATTGCCGATTTGTCTTTTTAATATCTCTTTGTCTCCAAAACTTCTTTCTAACCAATTAACTAAGTTCTTCCGAACGTTTTCATGTATTGCTCGAATATCCTCCTCATCACCCTCCAAAACGACCTCAACCCTACCATCAGGCAAATTGAATGATCCACCCTTGGTAAATCCAGCATGAATTAATTCTCTTGTAACAATAAGTCTACAACCAATATGCTGAACTTTCTCGCCTTCAATATAAAACAAAGCCTTGGCCATAGTATCCCCTATCCCCCTCCTTACAATGAAATACTAAACCAACATCCTCATGATAAACTTTTTGATGATCGCCTCAAAATCACCTTTTTACACGATGCCTCCTCGTCCTAATGACTTCCCCAGGCGTGATGATATAATCCACTCGTATATCGTGCTCCTCCGAGGGAACTTCATCCACGATCTGGATGGGATGAACGGTGCAGGCAACCAACGTTCCTTCGTCGATCGCACCTGAGTTGAGCAATGCCACATATTCCTGATCGAAGTATCCAGTGCCCTTGCCGAGTCTTCTTCCTGTCCTATCAACAGCCACAGCACCTGTTACAAGCAGATCGACTTCTACGCTCGTCAGATCGACAGATCGTCCCATCATCAATGCGCCCCCAATAGAGGATGCCTCCCTTGGGTCTCCGTCCTCAGGACTGATGAGGATGAAACCGCTCTTCATGCGTGGTGAAGCCATCAACAGCAGTTTCCCATCCCTAAGCACGGTTTCGCGAACAGGTCTCTGCGGAGAATCAGGGGTGACGAAGATCATCGTAGCATCCTGATAAAAATTTTGTTTCGAGATAAGCTCAGCCGCCTTTTCCGCATCAACGAAGTTCGGGATGCGACCATGAGGTGGAGGAAATCTAGCCACATCACATCGTTCCATCTCATCCCAGATATGCTCTCTGATCCTTGCCTTATCTAGCGATACCGAACCGCATCTCAACGTTCTCGACCGTCCACTCCCTCACCAGATCGCCTCTCACCGGGGCATCCGTGCCAAGCTCGAGTTTCTTCGCCCTGACCTCGTCTGAGATGAAATCCCTCCACGCATCTATGAGATATACCACTCGTTCATCCCCAACTTGCACAAACACATCGATCTTATCCTCGACAGCGAGATCAAGCTCTTTTCTCATGTTCTGTATCCTGCGAACGATCTCCCTAGCATATCCTTCTGCCCTAATATCATCCGTAAGCGAGACATCCACATATACCCTCCCTAAAGAAAAATCTGCAGCAAAGATGTGCTCTGGAATTATCTCCTCAAAATGAATCATGTCCTCGGTGATTTTGACGATGCGATCAGGTAACTTGAGTTGATATCCTTTTCCGATTTCTTTCTTTAACTTTCTGCCATCGAGTTTATTCAGCGCAGCTATGATCTCTCCGGCTTTATCCTTGAACCTTGGTCCGATGACGCTCAAGTCAGGAATGACCTCTAGCGAGATCTCATCGAACTCCTCGCCCATGTTGAGCAGGACGATCTCCTTTGTGTTCGCCTGCTCCCTGATCACGTTTCTGAGAAGTTCTACGGCATCCACCACGCTCTCATTGGAAGGCGAGATTATGATCTGCTGGACAGGCCACCTGAGCTTGCGCTTCGCTTTCTGTCTTGCACTGCAGACAGCCTCAACGATGTCCCTAGCGATATCCATGTTTGCCTCGAGCGTAACATCGATCAGCTCTTCGTTTGGAGAAGGCCAATCGCACATGTGAACCGTTGGCATTGCCTTGGGATCCATCCCACGCACCAAGTTCTGATAAATCTCTTCGGTGATGAAAGGTGTGGAGGGAGCCATCAGCTTGGTGATTTGTGAGAGAACGTCATAGATGACCCAATATGCGGCCAACTTGTCCGGATCCTCTGCCTCTGTCCACGTCCTGGGACGAATTAATTGGACGTACCAGCGTGACACATCCTCAAGGATGAAGTTTTGCAAGAGACGAGTTGCCCTGTGCAACTCGCAGTCTTTCATCATCTCATCGACGCTTTTGATCAGCGAGTGCGTTCTTGAGAGAATCCATCTATCTTCCGGGCGGAGATGCATCTCTATAGACTCAAATGACACAGCAGAGGGATCAAAGTCATCAAGAAGCATGTAAGGCAGTGGAAAACGATAGACGTTCCACAGGATGTTCAGCATTCTATGCACGTTCTGAACTTCCTCCCAGCTGAAGCGAAGATCTTCCCATGGTGCATTCGCCGATAAAACATAGAAACGCAGCGTATCAGCCCCATATTTTTCTATGACTTCCTCTGGTGCCACCACGTTTCCCAGGCTCTTGGACATCTTTCTGCCCTCTTCGTCTAGCGTGAAGCCATGCATTAATACGCTCTTGTATGGCGTCTGGTCAAATGCAACCATGCTTGCGCCAAGTTGCGAGTAAAACCATCCCCTCGTCTGGTCATGTCCTTCCGTGATGAAATCAGCAGGCCACCATTTTTTGAACTTCTCAGTATCGTGGGGAAACCCCAGCATGGCCCATGATGCTACGGCGGAGTCAAACCACACATCAAACACGTCCTTCACGCGAGACATGCTCTTTCCGCACGTGCATCTCAGCTGAACGTCATCCATATGTGGTCTGTGAAGCTCTACACAAGGGATCTTCGCCTTCTCCTTGAGCTCTTCTACGCTGCCTATCACCTCAATGGCACCACATTCGCACGTCCAGATCGGCAGGGGAGTGCCCCAGTACCTCTGACGTGAGATGCACCAATCTCTCGCAGATGAAATCCAATCCTTGAACCTAGCAGATCCAGCCCACTCTGGATACCATCTTATGTGAGGAATCTCCCCTAACATCTGCTCTCTCAGCTCTGAGACTTTGATGAACCATTGTTCAGTCGCCAAATAGATGATAGGGGTCTCGCAGCGCCAACAATGACCGTACCTGTGTGTTAGCACTCCTTTAGCGAGGAGAGCCCCCCTCTCATCAAGATCCCTGATGACCTGTTGATTTGCATCAAAAACATGTGTGTTGGCGTAGACGCCAGCATCTGCTGTGAAACATCCGTTCGGTCCCACCGGACAGAAGATTGGGAGATGATGCTCTGTACCAAGCAAAAAATCATCCAGACCATGCCCTGGGGCGATGTGCACGCATCCAGTATTCTCAGCCTCAGGGGATATCTCAAGGGTCACGAAGTCTGCCGTATAGATGGCATGCTCCAGTTTTTGCTGATACGGAACTATGTCGTCTAGAGGATGTTTGTACTTTATGCCAGCGAGATCCCTGCCCTGTACGGTCTCTAAAATCTCATAATCTTTTTTCAAGACGCGCTCTACCAGCTCAGAGGCCATGATCAACGTCTCATTTTTACATCTTACTTTGGAGTACTCAAAGTCAGGGTGGACTGCTATCGCCTGATTGGAAGGAATCGTCCATGGGGTCGTCGTCCATATCACGATGTATGCATCCTCCTCTATAAGGGGAAACTTGACATAGATGGATGGGTGGCGCTCATCCCAATATTCCACCTCAGAATCTGCTATGGCGGTCTCGCACCTGGGGCACCAGTTCACCACTCTTTTGCCTTGCTCAAGCAGCTTTTTCTCATGCGCTCTTTTTAACGTCCACCATGCCGCCTCGATGTACTCATTGGTGATCGTCATGTAGGGGTCAGCCCAGTCAAGCCATGCACCCAGGCGTTTGAACTGTGAGGTCATCTGGTCCTTTGACTCGAGAGCGAAGCGTTTACATTCGGCGATGAACTTGTTCATGCCATACTCTTCTATCTCCTTTTTTGTTCTGAATCCCAGGCTCTCCTCGACTTTGACCTCGATTGGAAGTCCATGCATGTCCCATCCTGCTCTATCTAGGACGTGAAAACCATTCATCGACTTGTATCTGAGCATGGTGTCCTTGATGATCTTGTTCCATGCCGTGCCAAGATGTATTCTTCCTGTAGTATATGGTGGGCCGTCCAAAAAATAGAATACCTCTCCTTCTGAGCGATGACGTCGCGTAAGATCGTATGCATCTATCTTTTCCCAAAACTCCATGACGTTTTTTTCCACCCCTTGGGCATCATACTGACTCGTTACTTCCCTGATCATATAACGACAAGAAGGATTAATAGGTCTTAAACATATTTCTAAAGCAAGATGATCAAAGAAGAGATTTGGACTGAGAAGTATCGACCTGAGACTTTGGGTGAGGTCGTCGGTCAAGATGATATTACCGAACGCCTCAAATCTTATGTGAAATCCGGCAATCTACCGCATCTGCTTTTTTCCGGTCCCGCTGGTGTTGGAAAGACAGCTAGCGCAATTGCAATCGCCAAGGAACTGTTTGGAGAGGCATGGATCAACAATTTTACCGAGCTGAATGCCTCTGACGAAAGGGGCATAGACGTCGTCAGAAACCAGATCAAGAACTTCGCCAGGACGGCACCTTTGGGTGCTGCCAGCTTCAAGATCATCTTCCTCGACGAAGCGGATGCTCTAACGCCAGATGCACAGAATGCGCTGAGGAGGACCATGGAAAGATTCTCTGCCACATGTCGTTTCATCCTCTCATGCAACTACTCCTCGAAGATCATCGAACCCATCCAATCCAGATGTTCGGTCTATAGATTCAGACCGATCTCCGATGGGGCGATCGAGAAAAGGATCAAGTACATTGCAAGTGAGGAAAAACTGAAGGTCACAGAAGACGGGCTGGATGCGATCAAGTACGTGGCCAGGGGGGACATGCGTAGGGCTATAAATGCATTGCAAGCAGCCGCCGTGCTTGGCAAGAAAATAGACGCTGAGGTGATATACAAGATAGCTACCATGGCACGCCCAGAAGAGATAAACGAGTTGATCGAGTTCGCTCTGGGAGGCGATTTCATGGGGGCAAGGGACAAACTGGATGTACTGCTCATAGAGCAAGGTCTGTCTGGCGAAGATGTGATCAACCAGATCCACAGGGCCATAATGGACTTCGGTGGCATCTCAGAGAAGACGAGAGTCCAGTTGCTCGACAAGATCGGCGAGATCGACTTCCGCCTGACAGAAGGCGCGAACGAGCGCATACAACTGGAGGCGCTGATAGCGCATTTCATGTTGGCTGGGAGCAAGGAATAACTCGTAGTAGATAAATTGGTTCTGTTGCATCTTAGGGTGTTTCAGTTACCTCAGGTCTAACTACTATTATGAGTTTATCCTTCCTTGCCTCGATCTCCCAACTTAGTTTGTCTCCCTCTTTTAATCTAAATTGTCGTACGATGCCTGCTGGAACGGTAGTCCTAAGCGATCTACTGTTTGTCGTTGCGGGCGTTAAGACGGTCATTTCCCCTTCGGTCATCTCAAACTCATATAATCAACATCAATGACTTAAAAATTTATTGGTCAAAGCTTTGGTAACAATCTTGGTAAAAGAACAGGTAGAAAAATTTATATGTAACGTTTCAAATAACGGTGGAATTACATGAGAGTGGTCATGCTCGGCTGGGAATTCCCACCGTTCAGAAGTGGTGGGTTAGGTGTACATTGCTATGAGTTGACGCATCACCTGGTCAACAAAGGTGTCTCTATCGATTTTTACATGCCCAAGACCGGGCACAAGATCAGATCTGAAGGTTCTGTAAACATCATCGAGATCGGTGCAGAACCATCCCTGTCGCCTTACTCTCGTGGTAATCCCAAGAATAAGGTGTACGATCTCGATTTCTTTGATGCTGTCGACAGGTACAATGCTCGCTGTGTTGAAATCGTCAAAGGGGATTGTGATCTGGTTCATTGCCATGACTGGATAACAATTAGGGCGGGCATTCAACTGAAAAAGCTCACCGGAAAATCATTGATATTTACGGTGCACAGCACCGAATACGACAGAACGGGGAACATCAACCCCCTAGGCTGGATTGTGGATATCGAAAAGGAGGGTATAAAAAAAGCAGATCGCATCATAACCGTAAGCAAGAGGATGAAAGGTAGATTGATAGAGCTCTATGGTGCAGATCCAGACAAGATCAAAGTCATCTATAACGGAGTGAACCTAGCAAGATTTATGGGAAAAAAAAGGGCTGGGGAGAAGATCGTGTTGTTCCTTGGCAGGCTGACAACCCAAAAGGGACCAGAATTCTTCATCAGAGCAGCTGAGAGAGTGTTAGAAAAAGAGCCTGATGCCAAGTTCATCGTCTGCGGCACAGGTGATTTGCTCCCTCGGTTGATAAAATTGACGATCGACCTGGGCTTGATGGACAAGGTGACATTTACTGGTTTCGTCTCGGATGAGGAGGTGGCGAAGTTGTACTCTATCAGCGATGTATATGTCATGCCATCGGTCTCGGAACCTTTTGGGATAACAGTGCTCGAGGCGATGAGCTCTGGAACGCCAACGATCATCTCCAAGGAATCTGGTGTATCTGAAGCATTAGCTCATTGTCTAAAGGTCGACTTCTGGGATGTGAATGAGCTGGCCAACAAAATCATCGCATTGCTGAGATATCGTCCCCTCAATCATCATCTCAGCGAGAACGGGATTGATGAGGCCAGAGAATTCACCTGGGAGACGACCGCCGATAAGACATTTGCATTGTACAAGGAGGTATGCTGATGCCCTCCCTCTGTTTATATTTCCAAGTACATCAACCCATGCGTCTCAGACATTTCTCGGTGTTTTCCATGGGCTTACATGGCGATCCGTATGAAATGTATTTTGATCTTCCCTATAATCGCCAGGTCTTTGAAAGGGTCGCCAGAAAATGCTACTTTCCCACGAACAAACTACTGCTTGAGCTGATCCGTGAGTTTGAGGAGTTCAAGGTGTGTTTCAGTCTGAGTGGCGTCTTCATGGAGCAGTGCCAGCAATTTGTTCCTGATGTATTGGAGACGTTTAGGCAGTTGGCTGATACTGGCAAGGCAGAGTTCCTCGATGAGACGTATTTCCATTCCCTAGCGAGTTTGTATGAGGATGACGGAGAGTTTAGAGAGCAGGTCCAGATGCATAGGGAAGCGACGACGGATCTGCTCGGATACGTGCCAAAGGTTTTCAGGAACACAGAAGCGATGTACAACAACAGAATAGCCAAGATCGCTGAGACGATGGGATACAAGGGAATCATCACCGAGGGAAGTGAAAGGATACTGGGATGGCGTTCTCCCAATTATCTATATAAACCAGTCAACTCGAACATAAAGGTGCTGCTACGAAACTATCCTCTCAGCGATGACATTGCATTTCGATTTTCTGCAAGGGAATGGAGCCAACATCCTCTCACAGCGGACAAGTTCGCATCGTGGGTAAGCATGTGTGAGGGCGATTGCGTCAACATCTTCATCGACTATGAAACGTTTGGGGAACATCAATGGAAAGAGACGGGAATATTCGAGTTCTTGGAACACTTGCCTTCTGAGGTACTGAACAAAAACACGAGTTTTCTGACACCCTCTGAGCTGATCCAGGGATATGAGCCTGTGGGCGAGATCGATGTGCCTTTTACACTCTCATGGGCAGATATAGCTAGGGACGTCTCCGCTTGGTTAGGCAATGAAATGCAAGTTGCATGCTTTGATGAACTACGGAAACTGGAGAAGCAGATAAAGGGAAAGGGCGACAAACGCTTATTGCACATATGGAGACTACTCCAAACATCCGACCACTTGTACTACGTGGGCACGAAGGGATCTGGGGATGGCAGCGTTCATGCGTACTTTAACCCCTATGGGTCACCATACGAAGGCTTTATCAATTATATGAACATCATACAGGACTTGAAGCATAGGGCATCTGTATGAAAATCGTATATTTCTCATGGGAATTCCCTCCTAGAATTGTTGGCGGTCTAGGAACGTTCACCATGGAAATGGCAAGACAATTGGTCATGATGGGGAACGAGGTCACAGTTTTTACGATGAACGAGGAAAATAAGTTAATGACGACGGACAACTGGAAAGGGGTAGAGGTCCATCGACCAGAACTTGCAGACTTTACAGACATGCTATCCCTCTTCGTCGACTATGATCTGAGGGGATGGGGTCCGAACATCAAGTTCTTCACAGACGTTCTTACGTATAACATGCTATCTGCAACGAAGTTGGTCAATCTCATGGTAGGAAGGGAGGAGCGAAAATTTGACATCATCGACGCCCATGATTGGTTGGGTATTTTTGGTGCCAGTGCCGTGAAAAAGGAATTGGGCATTCCACTGATCTTTCATCTTCATTCTACTGAGAAAGGCAGGTCCAGGGGAAAAGGCTCCAGAACGGTGGAGGACTTCGAATACAAGGGAGGTGAGATTGCAGATTGCATCATCACCGTCTCAAAAGCCATGGAAGATGAATTGGTGAAGCTAGGCTTTCCCCAAGAAAAGATCAGGGTATGCTGGAACGGCGTGGATGCAGAGAAGTACGACCCGAGGAATGTATCATCTAGTGAAAGGGATGCGATACGAGAAAGGTATGGGATCGGCGAAGACAACATGTTATTGTTTGTGGGTCGTTTGATCGAGGTGAAAGGCCCAGACAACCTGGTAAAGGCCATGCCATCCATCTTAGAGGGTTTTCCCAACACAAAGCTGGTCTTGCTCGGCGTGGGCTATCTGGAGGAGGAAATAAGGCGCTTGATTAAGACACTAAAATTGGAGGAGAGGGTCATTCTCAGATCTGAGTTTGTTTCTGAAGAAGAGAGAATTCAACATTATGCTGCTTCCAACGTCGTCGTCTTCCCATCATTGTACGAGCCATTTGGCATCGTCTGCACAGAGGCGATGTCCATGAGCAAGCCAGTGGTAGTGGGAGCAAGGGGAACGAGCGGTATGAGGGAACAAGTCGTTGCAAAGGGTCCTGATCAGTGCGGTGTGCACATCAACCCTTATGACCCAGACGACATTGCTTGGGGCGTGAAGGAAGTGTTACGCTCTGACATGAGGAAAATGGGGGAAAATGCGAGGAAAAGGGTCCTAGAAAACTTCACCTGGGAGATCAGCGCAAAGAAGACTTTTGACATATACAAAGAGTTTGTAGAGTGACCATGTTGCACATCGAGCCAAGGGAAATAGAGTCAAAGGAGTGGATCGTGACAAACGGTCTTGGCAGCTATGCATCGTCAACTCTTGGCGGGATAAACACGAGAAAGTTTCACGGACTGCTCGTGGCATCATTGACTCCTCCTGTCAAGAGATGGGTGTTCGTCTCAAACTTGGAGGAAAGGCTCAAAATCAAAGGCATCGTGTATGACTTGAAAGATCACATCAGTGGATTCGTGCTCGATGTGTTTCCAATGTTTTTCTACGAGATTGGTGGTGTGCACATAGAGAAGACGATCTTCATGCCATATGGGAGAAATACGACGATTGTCAAGTATCAGATAGCAGCGAGTGAAGAGACGGAATTTTCCATTCATCCAATCGTCAATTCAAGGCATTTTTATGATGTGACAAACAAAGATGTCGTCACTATAGAGCAAAGACCATTTGAGAGAGGAGCGGTAATATCGCCGAGCAACGTAGATGTCCAGTTGAGCGTTTTTTCTGATAAATGTCGATATGAAAAAGATGAGGAATGGGTTCAGTCATATTATAATATGGATGATGAGAGGGGTGAGCAATGCTTAGATGATGTTCTGATGACAGGCAAATTTTTGATCGACAGCAAGGAGGATGATTTTTACATCGTTTTTACCACGGAGACAGAAGAAATCGACCCAAACGAGGCGTATAAAAATGAGTGCAGTCGAAAGAAAGCGCTGCTAAGCAATTTTTACGCTCGAGTGCAGAGAAAGGATTTTCTAGACGAGCTTGTGCTGAGCTCCGACTCTTTCATCGTGAAAAGGGGTGCGAAGAAGTCGATCATCGCAGGATATCATTGGTTCAGCGATTGGGGGAGGGATGCATTGATCTCATTGCCCGGTCTTGCTCTGGTCACCAAACGGTATACGGATGCAAGGGAAATCCTATCGAACTTGGCAGAATACTGTAGAGAAGGCTTGATGCCAAATGCATTTTTGGACAGAGAAAATGAGCCTATATACGATTCTGCTGATACACCTCTATGGTATATAGATCGAGTTTTTCAATATCTGAAGTACACGAACGACATAAAATTTGTCGAGATGCTATGGAAAACGATGCGGGAAATCATCGAGTACTACCAGAACGGAACAAATGGGATCCAGATGTCGGATGACTTTTTGATCTCCCATGGAGAGGGATTGACATGGATGGATGTGAAGATCGATGGCAAAGCCATCACGCCTAGGAGTGGAAAAGCAGTTGAGATACAGGCATTGTGGTATAATGCACTGAAAATAATGGAGCGCCTTGCAAACGTTTTTGGCGACTCGCAAGAATATTCCGATCTAGCGGAAATGGCGAAAAAGAGTTTTCTATCAAAATTTTGGGCAAAAAATCGTTTTTGTGATGTAGTTGTGGATGATGAGAAGGATCCTACCATGAGACCCAATCAGATCTTCTTGGCATCATTGGATTTCCAGATGATCGATGATGATATGCGAGAAAAAGTTGTAAAAACGACATGGGATGAGTTATGGACGCCTTATGGATTGAGGACGCTTTCAACCAAAGACGATGGTTATGTAGGAAAATATGTTGGTGACTGGGATCGTAGGGAAAGAGCATACCATAATGGAACAGTATGGGCATGGCTGGTTGGCCCATTTACTACGGCATTTCTGAAAACGAAGAACCATGAGAAGAAGTGGCGCGAGTTTGCACTCTCTACGTTCTTACTACCCATCATCGAGAACAGGAAGCAAGGATGTATGGGTACGATCAACGAGATATTTGATGGCGATTTTCCGCATACGCCTAGAGGTTGCGTCTCTCAGGCATGGAGTGTTGCAGAAATTCTGAGAGCGTACGCAGAGGACGTTTTGATGCTGAGACCAAAGTACGAATGTTTGTGGGTGACAAGCTCGAAAGGGATTTAAGTCCGTAGCCCATATCTTCGCTTGTAAGCGTTGAACAAGGAAGGGGCTCTAACCATTGGTGACTCATCTGAAGGAAAGATCGAGATTGGGTAATAAGTTAATTTTAGTCTCAAACAGAGAGCCATACATTCACGAAAAATCACGCAAGGGGATTATGTGTAAACGGGCGATGGGTGGCTTGATGTCCACGCTAGATCCGGTAATGCAATCTTATGGAGGGACATGGGTCGCTTGGGGTAGTGGTGATGCAGACTTTGAAGTAACCGATTCTCAAAATAGGGTACAAGTTCCCTGTGAAAATCCACGTTATATGCTCAAGCGAGTTCAGCTTTCAGAGAGGGAAATCAATCGTTATTATTATGGCTTTTCCAACAGGGCTCTTTGGCCCATCTCCCACCTTTTCATAGAAAAAGCATATTTCAATCCAGAAACTTTGCTACTAATGGATTATGATGGCACTTTGACGTCTATTGTTGATAGGCCGGAGCTGGCGGTTCTATCAGATGACATGAGAGACGTATTAAGAAAAATATCGAAGCGTTATCCCATAGCTATCATAAGTGGCAGATCATTGGCAGACATCAAAAATTTGGTAGAAGTGAAGGGAATATGTTATGCGGGGAATCATGGTTTCGAAATCTCTGGGCCAGGAATAGAGCTCACAAAAGGCGAAGCAGAACGATCAAAGCTAACAGTACAAAAGGTGTGCAGTGATATGCAAAAAAGATTGGCCAGGATAAAGGGTGCAATCGTTGAGAATAAGGGTCTAACTGCAAGCGTTCACTACAGACTGGTTTCCGATGCCGATTTCCAAGAGTTGGAAAGAATATTTGGCGAGGTGACAAAACCCCATCTTGGAGAAATAAAGATCACACGTGGCAAAAAGGTCTTTGAGATCCGCCCAAACATCGATTGGGACAAAGGAAAGGCTGTGCTGTGGATAATAGATGCTCTCAAGGCATCTGCCGAAAGGGCAATCTACATAGGTGATAATCACACGGATGAGGATGCATTTCTCGCGTTAAAAGACAAGGGAATAACGATCCTAGTGTCTGAAAAACTAAAAACGTCGAATGCAAAATATTTTCTAAGAAATGTATCTGAGGTCAAAATATTTCTCGAAAAGCTGATATCATGCTCGAATTCGTAGCCTTCGATTCTTTCGGCGTGAAAAGCATGTGCACGAAGATCGTTTCAGAAGATTTGAGGATCCTCATAGACCCTGGTATAGCGATCGAGACAAACTCCTTTCCACTGCCACTGTTGGATAGGATGACGCTCGTTCGTAGATATGAGCGAAAAATAAAAAATGCTGTGAAGGATTGCGATGTCATCATACTCACGCATTATCACTATGATCATCATATTCCAGAAGGAGACTTATATAGAGGAAAAAGACTGCTGGTAAAGCATCCCACAGAGAACATAAACAAGTCTCAAAAGAACAGAGCAAGATATCTTTTGAGCCAAGTGAACGCTGAAATCAGCCATGCGGACTCACACGAATTCAATTTTGGAAACACAAAAATAAGGTTCACAGAGCCCTTGTGGCATGGCGTGAAAAACACCAGGTTGGGCTTCGTCATAGCAACGATCATCGAGCACGAGAAAAAGATGTTCTACACATCCGACTTAGATGGTCCTCTGCTGGGGGAGTATGTGGACATGATCATCGAGGAGGCGCCAGATGTTTTGATAGTGGACGGTCCCGCCACCTATTTGCTCGGATATATCATGTCCTACAAGAATCTGGAAAAATCCATCGCTAATCTGAAGAGGATAGTTAAAAATGTGGACTTTGAGCTCATGATCCTAGACCATCACTTGCTGAGAGACTACAGATATCCAGATCTGTTATCAGATGTCTATAAGACCGCAAGAAACCTCGATAAAAAGGTGATCTCTGCCGCTGAGCACGTTGGTAAAAGGCCAGCGGTCTTAGAGGGATATGAGAAATTTGGGCCCACAAAATGGAAAGAATGGAAGAAGGCTTAGCCCAATGCCTCCTTGATTCTCTCATACGTCTGGTCTAAGGATTCAACGACAACTCTGGTGTTTCCGATCACCTCCATAAAGCCTGACTCAGGATCATATCTTGGGATGATGTGTATCTGGAGATGCTCAGAAGAATTTGGCACATCACCAAAATTCATGCCAATGTTCATTCCCACAGGATGATAGATGCTATTGACAGAATCCTTGACCTTTACGACCTCTTTGAAGAGACGTAGAAGCTCGCTTGATGAGAGCTCGCAAACATCGCTTACATGCCTTGCTGGTGAGACTATGACGTGTCCCCTATTATATGGGCTCTCAGAGAGATAGACAAACGGATCTTTTTTTACGACATACCCATATCTGCTAAGACACTTGCAACCCTTCTCTCTCCCTTTTATTTCTAATTCCCTTTTCAGCACATTGACGTTCTTTAGATACATCTTATGGATTTCCTCCTGCTCAATCTTCGGCGTTCTTTTGTACCTGGGAACGATCTGGAAATGTAAATGCGAAACGCTCGCACCTGCTTTGCCCAGATTGATCCCTATGTTGAAACCATCCGGTCTCATCACCTCTCTGACGAGACTCACTCCTCTTTGGACAAAGTCCAGGGCATACTCAAATTCCCCATCATAAAGCTCTTTCGGATCTTCCACGTGCCTAGGGGGGATTACTTGGATGTGCCCAGGCGAATATGGAAATATGTTCATTATGACCATTATCTGATCGTCTTGGTATATTCCCCTCGTCCAGACCTCTCCCTTTCTTATGCCACAAAAAAGACAATCAACCTTTGGCTTTTCCCCTATATATCTGCCTCTTGAGGGCGCAAACAGTACGTCGTACACGATCTTAGATGTGTCGCAGTCTTAAAAAAGGTTATCATTTTCCACTTTTGATCAATGATTGGTATGCTTCATCTACCAGATCTTCGACGTCAACGCCTCTTTCCTTCGCCACCAAGAGCGCAGAGACCTCAATCTCAATCAGTTTCGCCATGCGTTCTTGTTTTTCGTTCACCAATGCTATGGCTTCTTTTCTACTCAGCCCAGTCATCATGATCCTCTCGATGATGCGCTCAAAGATGGACCGCTCCCTTTTCAGATCAGGTCTGAAGCCCAGCGGGATCTCGATCGCTCGAGGATCAAAATTCGGGCTGATCTCATCGTCTTTTATGGACACTAACCCCTCATTCTTTGCTTTGCTAAGAACTTCTTTTGCCTGTTCTGGCGAGAACCAACCTAGATCGAGGGAGAGGGCAAATATGAACTCAGAGGTTGTGAGAGCGTTCTTCCCCCTCTTCCTAAAAGGCATGGCAACCGTTTGCATCAGATCGGTCATTTATATCACATTCAATTGTGAGCGCTGGATAAAATAGTTAGTGCTATATTCAACTCTTTTTGGAAGATGCTATAAGTGCGCTCATCAAAGAGGGTGAAAATGATGGTTCTAAGCTCTGTCTCACCCTTGGAATAATCGACTGCAGCTTTGATCATGATCTTTGCGCACTTATCCTTGGAATAACCAAAGGCTCCCGTGCTTATGGCCGGGAATGCGATGCTTTTTAGATCGTATTCATCCGCTAGCCTAAGGCCGTTTAACGTTGCATTCCTTAGTTTGTCATCCTCATCACCCTCGCCCATTTGCGGTCCGACAGCATGGATGACATGCTTTGCTCTCAGCATACCTGCAGTTGTGATAACCGCTTCCCCTACTTCTATTTCACCGATCTTGTTGCTCTCCTCTTGTATGATATATCCGCCTTTCCTCACTATTGCTCCTGCAACTCCGCCTCCATGCTGTAGTTTTTTGTTAGCAGCGTTCACGATCGCATCCACACTCATTTCCGTTATGTCTCCCCTCTCCAGCCTGATAATGGTGTTTTTCACTTTCTTTTCCATCCAATCTTTTATGCTCATAGCAGATGCATTAAAATACTTGTATCCAAATAGGAAGGACCATGAAATGGCAAGGCAAATCCAGACGTAAGAAAACTGGGGGTCGATTGAGACCGTCAAGGAGTAAAAGGAAGCACGAACTGGGACGTGAGAGCATGGAAGCACATATCGATAAAATCAAGAGGGCAAAGGTGCATGTCATGGGAGGCGGCAACAAGATACGTGTCCTTCAGAGCGATGTCGCCAATGTCACAGATGCAAAGACGGGCAAGACAAAAGTGATCAAGATCCAAACAGTAGAGGCAAATCCAGCAAATCCACACTATGTTCGGCGAAATATGCTTATGAAAGGTGCGGTCATCAAGACCAAATTGGGAAGAGCCAAAATAACAAGTCGACCAGGACAAGATGGAGTCGTAAACGCGGTGCTGATCGAGTAAATCGCTTTAGTGGAATATTTCATATATCTTGGCTGCTTTTTTCTTGCCAATTCCCTGCACTTCCTGAAGCTCTTCTAGAGATGCATTGGCGATATCCGCTATCGAGTCAAAATGATCTAAAAGATTTCCCGCCAGAGACTCACCTATCAACGGTATCGCACCTAGAAGGAAGCGCCTACCATCTTTTACCGGTAACCCTCCCCTCTTTCTATACCATCTTGCCTCCGGCATTTTGACGTTCTTGCCCTCCTCCTCTCTTTTGATGATGGTCTTCAAAAAGGCATAAAAAGCCTCGTCATTTTCCACAACTACTATGGGGGTGTCGTAGACGAATAGCGTCTCGAGCTGAGCACCCATCATGCTCGACCAGAATGCCTGCAATGCCCTCTTAGGATACATCGGTGGGATCAAATCCAGATGGTCTTCGAAGTCTCCATGTATCACAAGTATGCGACGTTTGATCTCATACCCCCAGATCTCATCAGTTTTCATGAACCTGAGCAACTGCTCCCAAAGCCTGTTCGACCTGACGGAGCTCACGAAGTCTGCAGAGGTTTTCCGCTCTATGATCACAGCAGAATCACCTCCGACTATCAAGAAGTCCCCTAGAGGAAGTTGCACTATCTCTACCTCGCATATCCTCTTTGCAACTTCAATTATCCTGTTACCTTCTCTGTGATCGATGAGTAGCCTCATTTTTGCCATCCCATCTAGACGATTTTTACTTCTCCCCCCACTCCTGCAAGAATCGTCCTTAATCCAAGCGATTCTATGCGCTCCTTGACATCCTGCACACACTCTGGATATGTGTTGATGAACACAGATGGACCGGTTTGCATTGAGAAATAGGCCTCCATGCCGTCTTGGCGCATCCTTCTTATTTCGCTCATCACTGCTATGCTCTCAGGTTTGTAGGCAACCAATCCATGCTTTCCGGTCATCGTCAGCCCATGCAATTCCAATGAATCGATTTCTGCGAGCATGGCAACTTTTTCTAGATCACCGTCTTTGATCGCAGCCTCCATTTCTTCAACCCTAACGCTGGCGCTCTTGATCCTTGCTGCGAGGAAGGGCGAAGTCATCACATCATAGTGTGCCTCTTCTGTCCTGATGTCCGAGGAGATGGGAACGATGACCATGCGCATGTCCAAGTCTGCTTTGCTGGCGATCTTTTCGGCATAAGAACTTTCATCATCTCCAGCATATAAACGTGCATACTCGCCCACCACGCTTCTAGCTGCAGAGCCTGCAAGTCTCCTTGCCATTCTCGATATCAATTTTAGATCCCATCCATATTTTTCATCCAAGTTCGAGGCCTTGAACAATGCTGCAGCCAGTGCTGCCCCACCAGAAGAGGAAAAGCCAAGCCCTTTTGCCTCATCATAGGAAATGCTATTCTCGGATTCCACCCTGACATCGTCCTCTATGCCTGCCAGTTCCCTCATCCCATTCACGACGGCTAAACATCTTTTGTGCCCTGTCACTCGCGCTCCATTCATGATTATGACGTCTTGCTCAAAATCACCAAATTCGACTGTCGTCCTCGTCCAGAGTGCATCTATGTTGGCAGATATGCTGTCATGAAAAGGTATTCTCAGCTCCCAGTCCTTGAGGCCATGGTACTTGAGCAGGGCTTGCATTGGATGTGCTATGGCAGTGATCTTCATCTTGACCAAACGCTTATTATGATTGATAAATGCCATATATTTATGTATGCAGCGCAAGGGGAAACTGGTCATCTGGCCCGTACACATCGATGGGACCAAGTCCAGGAGCCAAGGCAGGATCATTTCAAAAAAGGACTCCATCCCATCGCCAGAACTGGATGAAATCAAAAGGGCTGCTGAAATGCTAGGTCTCAATCCAGAAATAGAGCCAGATAAGGCATATCCAAGATCCTGGGAAGTCAGCGGAAGGGTACTCGTCGACGATAAAGGATCAAAATCCGCAATCGCGAGGAAGATAGCAAATAACATTAAAAAGTTGAGGGAGGAGAAAAAATAGCTTCGATTAACTCCACACGACATTCTAGTCTCATTTGACACTTTCTCTGCCCATCTTGAAGTATCTGAAAGATAGCCAAATGAGGATGAAAAAGAACGACAATCCTATAAAGCTGGTGGTATGGACTTTGTCTGCCCCTGGAAGTAATCCGCTAAGCTGAAGGATAGGAATGCCCACCCCAGTGATGAAAGCCGCTAAGATCGTAAGTTTTATCATCGTATATAGATCTTTAAATTTAACATATTCCTCAGCTTTTCTCTCTACCTTTTTATTTCTGGTATTTCTTGCCGTTTGCCTATATTGCGTGCATTTACAAAAAGTGCCACAATGAATTGCAAGCACCGGGAGGATTATATTGCTAATACCTAATCGATTTTAGCCATGCATAATCCTCAATTGTATTTAGCATAAGTTTTGCGTCATTAAATTGAAATCTAAGCCGTTATAAACAAAATTTCATAATACTCCCCATTAAATCTGATGAACCAAGAGCCTTTTTCATTAAGAAAATCTATCGTCCGCATCCATTCATCAGGATGCACTTTCACGGGTTCTTGACTGATTATCGCCTCTTTAAGTGCTGGAAATTCATCTAGTTCATCTTCAGTTATATCAACGAACTCATCGGGCGTGTTCTGTAATTTGTGAGCGGTTATGCCCTTTGCATGGTAATGCTCGTGAGCACCCCACATGAAAAAAGCACAGAAAATTAGGAAGAGCGTGATGAAAGAGATTGTAAATGCTTTAAGTGCAAAACCAGGAGATCGTCTTTTAGAGATATATAATCCAATGGCAAACAGGACAGAAAAAGTTAACAAAATAAAGCATATCTCAGATGGTCCTGCTAAGCCAAGGATATTTTCTCCTAAAAATATGCCGAGAAAGAAGGACATGATGCCCAGCATGGAAAATAGGAGATATATCCTTCTCTTTTCTTTTTTGATTGAATTCTTCATTTTTAACCTCTTTTCAGTTATGTAGGGGAGCCAAAAGTTATCGATACAAGCGCATTACTATCTTCCCACATTTTAAATGACTTAGGCCATCTTGTCATGTCGTTCAGCCATGTTTCAACCATGTTGAATATACGTAGTACTTAACCGGAATCGGACCTTTTACGCCCTCATGTATTTCTTCATATATGCTTTCAGAATACACCCCCTCCCATACGCCCAAAACCCGCCTTCCAGATCCCACAAAGCGTACATGAAATGTGATCGGGTTATCGCCACCATACCTGGGTTCTATGTCCTCATCGATGTAGATATACGTCACATAACTTGGCATAGCCGCCCAGTAGGGTATGTCATCACGTTCGTTCGGATGGTAGGGAGCAACATCAGATATTGGATGGAGTAATGCTCCATACTTAACTGGATTCTTGATCTGAGAAAGCATATCAACATCCAACTCTTTGCGAAAGTGCGCATCAATATCCATCAAAGTGGCATTCGTTGATTGAAAAGCTAACATTTTTCCCTCTTTAGTCATTACTAACAGAGAGGTCCAATCACCAAATGAACGATATTGCAACTCTTCATCTGTAAAAATTTGCTTTCCATCTTTAACTGGTAAAGGAACAATAATGTCAGTGATCCCAACGTTTTGATAGTGATCTAAACCTGTTATCTCAATGTCATAATAATATATGGGAGTTGTATAGACCCCCTCGACGCTCGATACTGCGGACCAACACATAACAAGCACGAGAGTCATCGCTATTACTTTAGCCGAAAATATGTGGGTTTTCCTTGGACTTTTTGACATATAAGCATGCACGAAAAGTATGAGAATGATCAGCACTCCTATGAAAAAATACGTGAAAGCCTTCTCATATGGAGGGACTGTATCAACCGCAAGAAACATCCATGCTGCTATGACAACGGGTGTTAGGTATTCTCCTATTATTTTGAGTTTACCTTTTGATACGAAAGTACACGCCATGAGAAGTATGAGAATTAGCCCCACCCACAGCCTCATAGCATAAGCTACAGATCTGATCCTATCTGGTGAAGGATAGTGAGGATCATTTATTACAAATTCAGAAAGTATGAGAACAGCCCATATCGCTATGATAATCGGTATTGGGTCATTCTTTGCCATTTGAACTATCGTTTTGAGTTTCATATACTTGCCTCGCTTTCTATTAGATTGAGGTAAGTTGCTGGTATACCCATTTTTTGTGCTGCTATTCGTGCAAGACCTGCGTGCGCCTTTTGATACCACAGAATCCCGACTTCTGCTGGTTGATCGATTCCTAGGTAATCATATAGAATTACTGCTGCTTCGCTCAGAACTTGTCTTTGTTCAGATTCTGATAGTTCAGATTTGCCTTTCCAAATGTCCTTCAACTTTTTAATCAGATCGTTTTGCTCCTTATTTGTCAAATCACTAGCCTTAATCGCTTCGATCACTATTTTTTGATCCTCTTTTGGTAAAGTGAAATCATTGTCTTCCACGTCATCGATTTCTGGCGGGTCGATGACCGTCGGTGTGCCAGCAGTAATGCTTGCTGAGCCATCACCATCTTGCGCGCTCACCGTTGATACAAACATCATTCCAATGAACAATGCTACAATGAATATTGCTCCTAGTGTTATTCCTTTACTTTTCATGCGATTCACCTCCTCTCCAATTTATCATCCAAGCTCCTTTTTGGAAAATGGATATTGTACGACGTTAGCAACTCCCCCTATATATTTATTATTATGATTAATATTAATCAGAATGGTTAAAATTAATCGAAGTGATTAAAGTTAATCGAAGTGATGAATATTCATCGTAGGAATGAATATTAATGTGCTAAGAAGCAGATAGCATATAATGTACAAAAGCAAAGCTCGGGATCTTTTTTATTTCTTGATATATAGTTCCGTTTATCTATCGTTCTCTGGCATTTCCATGATCTATGTTTCTTGCGTGATACAGGGCATCCAACCTGATTTGAAGCTATTTCTAGTGATATTTCTTGTGACATTTTCTGTCTACAACGTCAACAGGATGACTGATGAGAAGGAGGACTCGATCAGTCATTCAGAGCGATATGATTTCACACAGAAACATGGGAAGCTTTTATTGTCATCCGCTTTACTTGGATACATCCTTGCGATTTTGCTGGCGATGTCAAAGGGAGTTGAAACGACACTTGTTTCGCTAATCCCTTTGTTCTGCGGGATTTTATATAGCGTTAAGTGGATTCCAAAGAGGTTTAAGTACCGGAGATTGAAGGAGATACCTTTTGCTAAGAACATCATCATCGCGTTTGCATGGGCATCAACCACGACTTTTCTTCCGTGCACTATGTCCAACGTTGTGATCATTAGAGCCCTGATAATCTACGTGTTCTTTTTTGTTAGCGTGTTTGTCAATTGCGTCGTCTTTGATATGAGGGACACTGAGGGTGATGCAATCTCTGGGGTAAAGACGATACCAGCGGTGATCGGATTGGAAAAGACAAAAAAGTTTCTTATACGCCTGAATCTGCTTGTAGGGCTACTTATTTTCGTTCTAACCCTAAGAAATTTGCTTCCTATAGTCGCGTACTGGCTGTGCTTTGCCACGATATACACTCACCTCTATGTCGTCTCATTTGATAAAGAAGGAAATGTAGGTTTTCTCTGCGATGTGATTGCCGACGGTCAACCCATGGCAACAGGCATCCTAGTTTACACTGGAAACAAACTGATAGGCTGATTTTTCAGAAGCAGATTATTTGGATAAATCTTATTATAAATGGGCATACACCCTATTGATATGAAATCTGAAGACGCAGAGGTTCTTGAGACTTACAAGGACATTAGAGAGTGCGTTCAATCTATCCTTAGGTCCAGACTACAAACCCAAATTTTGTTATCCTTATGCGGAGGCATGAAAACTCTTGGTCAGCTCAGAGAGGTAACTGGTAGCAGTTCCCAAGCCATAATCCCTAAGATCCGGAAATTGGAGTCCCTACACCTCGTGGAAGGAGAAAATAGGGAGTATAGGCTGACATCCATGGGCAAAGTGGTGTCTTCTAAGATCGATGATATCATTAGAACGACAGAGGCGTTTAGACGACACGATGATTTCTGGGCCAACCATTACATTGAGGGAGTCCCAAAGCCGTTATTGGACGAGATTGGCGATTTACTCGACTCAGAGATTGTTATTGATACCGATGCAGATATATTCAGGGTATACTCCAATTACTTACAAATCTTGAAGGATGCTAATAGAATACTTGGCGCATCATCCATCACAACTCTTGGATTTGCTGAAGCCATTGTAGAGAAGGTGCGTGAAGGAATAACTGTAGATCTTGTGGTGAGCCGAGATATAGCGGAACAACTAGCCCAAGAACCCTATGAGGAATGCCTTGGAGCGTTGGCTGATTATCCAAACTTTAAGTTAAGGGTTACAGATGAAGAGATGAAAATAGGAGTCACTGTGACAGACAAGTGCCTATCACTGGGATTGTACAAGAAAGATGAAATGACCTATGATAGAAGTATGGATCTCGTCAGCTGCGATATGAGAGCTATTAAATGGGGAGAAAGATTGTTTGAGTATTATAAAGAGAGATCGAGGATTATCGATACGAATGCATTGTAGCAGCCAGTCTGCCTTGCTACGTCTCCTGTAGAAATGCACAAAATTAAAACTCAGATAACTTTTTATCCTTCGCTCTCCTCCGTGCAACACGTTCACGATGCAGCAATCCAACGTTCATCACGACTATGTCGTTGGATGTCTCGCAAGGAACAACGTTCTTTGCGATGTGATCCAACAGCGCATCTCTCACCCTCGTTATGGTCTTCATGGTGGGATCTTGCCTGTCATTTTCTATGTTGGAGATGCTCGAGCAGCAGATTCCGGCAAGAGCTGCAAGCTCCTTCTGAGTCAACCCAAGCGTTTTTCTGATGTTTCTTAGTCCCCTCCCATGCAGGCTTTCCAGGCTCAGAAAATGATAGGACATGATTTTTGTTTTGGTCATCATGATCTATATACATCTTAATAATACAAATTTTCGGTGCAAAAGATTAAAGTCCTATGAACTCCAACTATTTATTGGGATGGGTAGCATGTAAGTCCACATCACCTGCTACACTATCAAGTGTGACCGAAATTGGAAATCTGATTGGCATTGCGTCAGGAATCCCATTGCCTGCCCATCCCACTCAGTTTATGTGATATTATGATAGATTTGCATACGCATACCATTTTCAGTGACGGCGAGCTGATACCCAGCGAGTTGGTTAGGAGAGCAGTAGTTCATGGATATACTGCCATCGGACTGACTGACCATGTCGATTTCACGAACATAGAGTTCGTATTGAAAAGTGTGAAGAAAGCGAAATATCTCGAAAAAGAATGGGATGTTCATGTTATAGCAGGAGTTGAGCTGACACATGTGCCGCCAAATAAGATGGAAAAACTGGTCACAAAAGCGAGGCAACTTGGCGCAGAACTGATCGTAGTGCACGGGGAGACGGTGGCGGAGCCAGTTGCTCCTGGAACCAACAGTGCAACTGTATGCCTAGATGGCGTGGACATTTTAGCTCATCCTGGGCTCATCTCAATCGAGGATGCAGAAACAGCCAGCGATAACGGTATCCATCTTGAAATCACTTCTCGCAAAGGGCATGTCATGACCAATGGCCATGTTGCGAAGATCGCTAACGAAGTAGCTGCAACATTAATATTTACCACAGATGCGCATTGTCCAGAGGACCTGATCACGAGGGAAAAAGCAATCGAGGTTGCAATGGGTGCAGGACTGGATAAAAGCGATGCTGATAGGGTGGTCAGCGACAACTCCAGAAAATTATTGGAAAGAATTCTGGGTTAAATATCTTACGAAAGCTTTATATAGAAAAAATAACCCATATATAACGATTTCGAAACGATTGTTGTGTTGAATAAATGAAGATTTTTATAGCATAGAGCTCATCCTTTCTCGAGGCAAAGGAGGAAATGGCCATGTCAGGGGATGGGAGCAGACAGAAATACGTGGATGATAGGAACTGGGTCGAATATAATGAGAGGCTTGTCAGGAGAGGAGAGCTCTATCTTGACCTGGATTTCCTGAGGA
>JASEEV010000015.1:0-1488 GCA_030019435.1 Methanocellales archaeon
GCTGTGGAGGTCCCTGTGGAGATCCCGCTCTCATAATTCTTTTTCATCACGATCTTCGTTAATCTTCTTTGTACAATATGTACCTCGCCTATAAGTTTATTGGTGCAGAATTTGGGGATAAAAGGAGAGGGTATTAGAACAGCTTCTCTCTCATTTTACGCTCCCTACACTTCTTCAGTAGATAATATGCTAGCATTCCAACAAGCATTGGTATTGCAGTAAGCCCACTTATGAGTACCCAGTTTATCAATTTCTTTAGTTCACCTGTTATCGCGAACGTTGACAGTCCTGGCGACGTTGCTGAGTAGTAGACATGTGCATCGTCTTCACCGACCTTTTCGGTTGGTAATGGATACCATGTCCCATCAACATACCTGTTCAGCTTGACCGTCGTTTCGTCAATCTTGTTCTCCCTTATCCATGACTTCCCGACCTTGAACTTTATATCTACACTAACAATATCATCGTCCTCGATGTTCTTCGGCTCGATGTTGAAGTAGCAATATGGGATTCCAAGCGGATCTATCACGATTTCTTCTGGCTTTCCTGTGAGCTTCTGAATAGTAACTTCGACGTTGCTCACCGCGTTCTTAACCTCAATATTGATTTGTAATACGTTGATTTCTTCAAATGTCATGATTACTTGTTCACCGGCCTCTATGGATGTGACTTTCCTAGCCTCTTCTCTTACTATCATAGGTGCTGGAATTACTCTTGAGATGGGTGTCGGCATGGGAGTCGGCACGGGTGTGGCTTCTACCTTCTCCGGTACTGCGGCTTTTGCTGGTGGTGGCGTGGGTGTTGGCACCGGCGTAGGTGTTGGTGTCACTGCCAGTGTTATGTGACATTTCTCACAGCCTTCTGGCGTGATCGCCTCGAGCCGAGGTCCAACCCATTCCATGAGAGCGAGAGCACCATGGCATGGAGCACATGTCGGGGATGATGCCCACTCGTTATCGCCTATATGAGCTGAATGAATTTTACTGGCGGAAAGATACGGTGAGTCAGCTGTTTTGAATCGTCCATATGGAGTAAGGATACCCCTGTCCACACCTCTGTGATATTCGTGGCATGGGATGCATGTGTTCCGATCCAACGGGTCGTCATAGCCATGTATATGCAAAATCGCTCCCAGATGGCATGATGTGCAATTCGTGCTGGTTAAGTTCACCGCTGGCTTATGACACCAACCGCAATTGCCATAATGTAGAGGCACTATGTCATCGGCATGGTCATGACATGCAATACATCTCGTTGTTGGTGATGCGTGTGGCACCATCTCTGGTGTGGTGACGTTATGTACGAACCCTATCCAAGTGTCTGCATCCGAGCCCCTGTGGCAGGTCCCACAGTCTTCATTCGTTGCTCCTGATATGTTATGTGCGTCGGGAGCGTTGAATGGACTCTCTCCTTCATGAGCTATGTGGCAGTCTGTGCAGCCGACCTTCGTTCCTTTTACCCATCCTGCCCATCCTGGGGCTACGACGT
>JASEEV010000015.1:1497-37963 GCA_030019435.1 Methanocellales archaeon
CGTGCAGCCGACCTTCGTTCCTTTTACCCATCCTGCCCATCCTGGGGCTACGACGTCTCCCAGTGCGTATGTGGAATAGTGGAACTTCTGATCGATGGCGTGACAACCTTCACAATCGAGGGTTCCATGCGAATAGATGTCGATCTTCGTCACATGCTCGGCGATATATCCCTCTCCAGCAGACGAATGGCAGTCGACACAGCCTAACAATGGGATCACGAGATCTTTTGAGTGAAGGGTCTTCGTCGTTGATTCGCCATAAGTGCTCGTTAATTCATGACAGACCATACAATCGTACCAATCCAGTATCGTGTTTGCCTCGGATGCCCATTGATAGTGCGATCTGAGCTGCCCTGGACCCATATAGTCGCGCATCTTGTCTTCATCGGTATGACATGATCGACATCTTTCTGATGGTGAATCCAGATATTTCTCTAATGGGATCGTCAGTTTTGCATCATGTAGATTGGCTGCATCTGCATGACAGTAATAACATCTATCATCGTGCGTGTGCTTGTCGACCATCTTTTTGTCACTTCTAAAGAGCTTTGCCGTCTCCTCATCCTTATGACAGTTCGTGCAGCTCTCATCAAGAGACCAACCATAATGCGATATCAGCCCATTGATCTCCTCACGCGTTAGGTCTTTAGTGTCATAGAAATACGTGCTATCCTCGATGTTTTTATGACATATATAACAATCCCATCTCACCTTGACGTCTGCTCCACCAGAGTAATGCTCTCTAACGGGTGGTGCATTGAAGAGCGTGTAGCCGTCAGGAGCGTGGCAGTCATCACAGGCTCTCGGATTCTTATACCTAGCAGGATGATCAGATGGCTCGGTGCCAGTTCCATGGCATGCCCAGCATGCCTTATTGATTGGATCTAGTATCGTTGTGCTCTCGGCATCGTTGTTCAGGTTCCTATGAATGGAGAGCTTGACAGCAGCAACACTGATGGTGGAAGGTGCACCTCTATTAGTGTCATGACATGCCACACAATCTGGACCTGCACCCAGGCCCAACTCTTGCACATGGAATGAAGTTGGCATGCCTCCGCCCTCAACATGACATTTCCAGCAATCCGCATTGGTCATTCCATCATGACCGACCGTTTTTCTCGGGTCAACTGGCGTGCTCCATGAGACGTTGTTCGAATTAACATAATGACACCACTTGCAATCGGTTGTGTTGATGTTTGGAGCCATCAGGTATGTAGTAGAGCCATAGTGAGCTATCGTGGCATTAACAACCCCTGGATTTGGATCGATGTTTGACATGATGCTGTTATTATGACACAGCCAACACATCTCCGTCGCATCGGTGAACAGTTGTGTGGAAGCGTTCAAGTTCATCGGAATATGTTCGACCACTCCTGGAGCATCGTGCCACAGCGGATGGACATGACAGTCCTCGCAGGCTCTTGGAGTCCTGTATCTATCAGGATGAGCGGTTGCAGGCTGCTCTCCTTCGGTGGCAAGACCATCCTCATTGAGATCGTCGCCATGACATGCCCAGCATCTTTCGTTCTCCCAGCTCACGTTGACAGCAGTGCCACTGTTCAACATTTGATGAATCGAGGTCGTGGCATTCATCGCAGCGATGTCCACCCTTGCCCTTGCCGAACCAGCTAGACCGTGACAAGAGATGCAGCCTGGGCCTGCTTCACCTGCCTTCAGCTCATCATCATGGATCATGCCAGCACCATGGCATGCACTGCAATTTGCTCCATGGGTGATGTTCTGGCAGCTTGGACGTATGAAATCGGCAAGGAAGACGGTATAATTATCGTGACAATACCTGCAATATTCTGTGCTGTTGATCCAGCTCCTTAGCACTACCAATGGCGTATAGTTGACTGGATAGTGAGAGACGAACGATAAGTTGCTGCCATACGAATCATCCTCTACATAGCTTACCTTTAGCTCCGTCTTGTTATGACATTCCAGACACGAGGTTGTGCTGTCTGGTGCACCTATGATTGCTTTGATGTCTGTGCCGTTCACGAAGTGCTCAAACACAGAAGGTGCAGAATCCACATTTGTATATGCAGGAGTGTCGTTGTGACACTCCCAGCATGTGTATGGATCAGTTATCCTATCGGGGTGTTCCTTTTCTCCAGGCTGTGTCCCACCAGTCTGGTGACAGCCCCAGCATCTCTTATTGGCTGGATCGACGGTGGCACTTGTATTCTTGTTCAGATCGGCATGGACAGAAACGTTCATGGCAGAGACGTTCACTCTCTTAGGAGCGTGCTTTCCAACATCATGACATGCTATGCAGTCTGGACCAAATGCTCCTTCCCCGACGCTGTGCACGAATTCCACCGCTCTGTTGGTAGCGAGCAATGCTCCATGGCACTCGTAACATTTTGCTTCCGAGTAGTCCGCAAACACATGCTCATAATATGTGGTGCCGTCGGCAGCCGTGGCATTGCCCTTATATGTCCCACTCGTGATCTCAGGTGGTACTATTTTCCCGATACCCTCAAATGACGATACCGTCTCAGTATAGTTTTCATCGCCTTCATAGTGGCAGCCAGCACACCAATAACTCGTGGCGGATATCGTCACATTGCGAGTATCATTATATGCGATGATCGATAGGTGCAGGCCTATCGCAGTGGCGTCATGTGTGGTATCACCATGACAATAGATGCACATCGACAACTGAGAGGTGTTGGTCCAATAGCTCGTGTTCCACTTTGAGCCGTTCAACTCATCTTCGCTGTGATGCATCGGAGCAATTATCTTTGGGGCTGACAGACCGCTATTGCTCAAGATAGTATCCATAACATCATATTGATGGCATGTGGTGCAATTTCCGGCCTCTGCTTTATTTCCATATCCCCCTGTGGTGTTGAAGTACTTGACTGGGCTTGAGTGTGTGACATGGCAGATCGTGCAGTTCACCGTGTTGTTATGCTCTATCTTGTCCACATGGCAGTCCTTGCAGTCTGGGATCAGGCGATCATGGGAATGGATGCTCGTGTTCACCATGTATGTGCCGTTTTCGAGCACCGTACCAGCATACTCCAGCGGATTGTCGTTGTGGCATTGCAGGCAATTAACTCCAGTCACGTTGTAAGTGCTGTGATTGACCTTGTCATGGCACTGAGAGCAAGCAGGGGTGATCGTGTTATGGATGTCGATCTTGTCTGCAGTGTAGTTGTGGCAAGAGGTGCAGTTCACTCCCGTTAGGGGAGATAGCGTTCCGTTGTGCGTGCTGTAGTTCCCTGCCTCTTTGTGGCAATCAAAACACGCAAGAACGTTTGGCTGGCTGGATAGATTGTGGAAGGCATTATGGCAGTAGGAGCAGTTCACTATCGCATTGTCTGGATTCTCATGTACTGCGATGTTTCTCGGCATTCCCATAGAGGTGTCAAGCCATTGGGGCACCTCGTCGATGGAGAGATTCTGCGAGGTTGCGGTGAAGTTGTCCCTGTAGGATATCGGATGACAGGTAGAGCAGTTCGGATAAGCATTATCCACTTTTTTTGTGGCAGTTGTACTCAGTCGCCCATGACATGATGAGTTGGCACAATTTGGCCATGTTACATCTGGAGCGGCGACATTTTTGTGCACGCCTTGGAGAGTGCTCTTATGGCAGTCGGTGCAAAGGACATAACCAGTCCCAAATCTGTGACATTCTCTCCCTCCACTACAACCACTTTGGTTCATATATGTTGTCTCATGGGTTGGATTTGTTGGGTTTATGTGTGGTGAGCCATGCGTCCAACCCGCGTCTGTTAAAACAGTGAGATTGAAGTAAGCATTACCTGAATTAAGTCCACCAAGCACACCACTCCAAGTGTGCGATCCACCCCCTCCACTAGAATAGTGACAATTTGGTGCTCCATCATAGTAATCACAACTGTATCTATCTACTTTGAAGTCACTTGCGCCGCTTACTTCTGTGCCCAGTCCAGTGGCGTTAACGTAAATTAAAAAGTCGACAGGCAGGGCGTTATAATGAGCATTTCCTATGGTACTCTCGTTGATCTCAAACGTTAGCTCATAGAAGCCAGTCCTCATCTTGGTCATGCTTCCACTAGAGATAGTCACGCCAGTCCCATTGATCACCTTGTATGTGACAGTGGGCTCAGTCGGATATCGCTCATTTGGCACGAGACGACCGTACTGGTCGACGACCATGGCATTGATCGTAACGTTTCTCGGATATCCAGTAGATGGCCACAGGTTGTTAGGAGCATCATACACCCAGTAATAAGGATCTAGGAGATACACAGCTTTGTCTGTTGTTGTTCTGACGAATAGACTTGGCTCTGTCGCAGCGGATGTTGATAATGTCTCAAAGGGAGTGACAAGTAATATGAATACTGTGAGTAGTATACAAACTTTGAGTGTTTTTCTCAAAATTTTCGAGGACTCATCATGCATGTGCTCACTTCTTTTCTCGTTTCCTCTAGATAACTTGATCTACATTCTACGAGTGTGTTAATAACCTTTTCGCTTCAATAGATTTTCCACCTAAATAAGATGGAGAAGTTATTCCAGCCTAGATGAATGCTTGGAGACGATTGAATCTCGAAAAACCTGAAGTGATCTGCTGGCTGGAGGGAGCATTCTTTTATACATGGAAAATAAATCAGTTTAAGGTGAATTAGTTTTTGCTCATGCCAAACACAACTCATCTGGATGAGGAAGTCAGAAAAAAGTTGGTCCTTCTCGGTAATAAGAGATACTTCTATCTCGTGCTCACACTTAGGGATATGCTCGCTAAAGGCACGAATCCAAGCATCACCCAGTTGATCAACACGTTCAATGATCGTTATGCCAAACATTATGCTGACACGGAAATTCACGGCGGCGTTACTGAATCGACGCTAAAAAAGAACATATCTCATCTCATCGACGAGGGGATCATAAAGGCAAAGCCAGTCACACGAAGCAAATACAGCAAAAAAGTGCTCGATCTTGACGACAAGCTTCTTGCCGGTATCGAACATAAAATCATGAACGCTGTAGCAGACAAATTTGTGGTCCAAACAAATCTGGATGATGAGATCGTGATTGGTATATCCGTCCTCATCACCGTCTTCGTTGCTGGGATGGGCATTTCTGTGTTGATGGATGGGCTTTATCTTATAGAGCTGACGATTGTCACTTTGTGCTGGATTTTCTCTCTCATCACAGTGATCTTGCTGATTCTTACCAGGATACGAAGCTATGAATTAGACGAAGTCTCAATAGAATTTCCACTCAAGATAGGAAGACTAGAGGACTTTTTGAGAAGAATTTTCTAAGATCGTTGACGTCGATCGATAGACCGAAATCGCTAATATCATTTTCGTTTTACTAGATTTTCCACCCAGATAGGTGGAGGAACTGCTCCAACCTAAACAAGTTTTTTGGACATTAAAGATAGACCATCTTATGTAGATATGCATGTCGTTGTAAAATCTGTAAAAAATCCACCGCAGATGGCTCAAAAATGCCAACAACCGCTGAAATGCTTGAAAGCATATTAAACGATCTAAAAAGGACTGGTGATATAGAAGCCTCTGCCATCGTGAGCAGAGACGGGCTGATCATGGCATCTGACATTCCTCCTGGCATCCATGCTGAGGCATTCGCTGCGATGAGTGCCACCATGTTAGGTGCGGCAGAGACTGCAACGGCGGAGCTGAAGAAGGGAATCCCAGATAGGATCATCGTGGAGTCCGCAAAAGGAAAGGTGATCGCTGCTGGTGCCGGTCCAAAGGCATTGCTTGTAGCGATGACCGGCTCTTATGCAGGACTTGGTCTGATCCTTGTGGAGGTGGAGAGAGCAACTGAGAATGTGAAGGAGTTGTTGTGATGAAGGGCGTTGATCTCAAAGGGAAAGAGAATATTTTACGACTTATCATAATAATCATCATAATAGGATCAGCGATAGGGATGATAGGGGCTGGACCAGTGCTCGGAGCGTTAGCCAAGGACAAGCCCTCTTGGTTCGTATCGATGGGAATCATGGGGTGGATGGTCTATATGATCGTGGTTGCCCTCCTCGCATATTTTTCACCTGAGCATTGTAATGTGTGTAGGAGAGCATTGTTCAGCAAATACGACATAGGGAGTGCATTGACTGAGGATATAATGGGTGATATAAAATTGGTGTGCAACAGGTGCAAATGGTGGTACGAATAGACTTGTTATGGTCTTGATCATCGGCGCCGCTCCCTCAGCTTTTTTATCATCCATATCGATCTCAATATCCATGACGCCACTAGGATTACAAGTAGCGCCAATGCTATCTTCAGATCGACTTGCATACCTCCACCTTATGATCTGACATCTTCAGTTGAATCCCTCTTTTTTTCAGCTCAGACTCGATCTCCTCGAAGAATATTCCTCTACCTCTCACATGTTCATGTTCACATTGTTTGATTTCTCCACCTTGATATCCTATGGTAGTCATCTCTGCTGCACAGGACGGGCTTTTTGCCACTCCGATTATTTCGATGCGTACACCTTCTTCGGCCAACTGCTGGATTACATCTGCATATGGCATGAACAGTCGGCGGCAAAATCTCCTGTACTTTGGGAAATCCAGCTGATTTTTCGTCACCTCCCATCTGCTTAGCCCAAAATAGCTCGCCTCTGGACATGGCAATTGTATTACTGGCATGTTGACTACGAACGCCGCCCCTTTTCCAAGTCGCACCGTCGGATTGAGCAAACAATGTGCGACCACTTGTATTCTTTGCTCAGCTGTCATGCAATACCCATGGCTTTATTCGTCTTGGCGATCGATTTTTGTCCATTTTCTTCCAGTTCGGTCATAGCCCTGATTGCATCGATGTTCTCTGGAATGACAATTGACTCCTGATGGATCGCTTGGAAGAAGTAGAGCTCGCCTTCGTCAATGCTGACGGACTCCCCCCAGATGCAATTCTCCCACATGTCATATCTCGGTCTGCCAAAATCTCTTGCAAACTCTATGATGGATGCGGTTGACGTTATACCATCTGCTGCGCTCACGAATCGTATGCGGGGAGCTTTTTCCAAGACTGCCTTTACGTCGTCGACTTCTGGAGTCTTGTCGAATACGAAGTTCAACACATGCAGATGCATCAGTGTTGTAGGAATCTTGATCGCAAGGGTCGTGATGTTTATATGCGGAAGTATTGTTTGAACGTCTGGTCCATGATGCGATGGCAACTTCACTGGATCGGGTATGATCGCATTGATCGGCCCCTTCTTGATATCACCGGGGTCGGCAGCTCGTCTAATCAGCAAAGCTCTTACCTTTTTCACGCCAAACGCCTTGTCCAATAAGTGTATGACCCTACAAAGCCCGGTGGTGTTGCAAGAGACCACCCTGGTGAAGTCGCGTCCTAAAGCTTTGTCGTAATTACAGGCAGCATTAAATGAGAATCCTGCCACCTCGTGTTTCTCACCGCCTTCGAAGATCGCTTTGACTCCTGCTTCCTCATACATTGGCTTGTTTTTGGCTCCTATTCCTTCAGGCGTGCAGTCGACGACTATGTCTGCTTCACCCAGCATATCGTGGATCGTTCCAGCGATATTGATTCCTGCCCTTTCGAAATCATCGCACTTCTCTGGAATTGTGTACAGGTCATATCCCCTCTCGATAGCTAGCTTGGCTTCAAAATTGGGTCGTGTCTTTGCGACGCCCACGACCTCCATGTCGTCTTGAGCTTTTACTGCATCTGCCACTCTCTTGCCTATGGTCCCATAACCGTTTATTGCCACTTTAACCATCTTACTCACCTTTGATCATGATTTCGTGTTTGCTCATGTCGATATCAGAGATTCGTCCCCTTAGGCTTTTTCTCTCCCCCAATATTCCGATGAGCTCGATGTCATCGTCTTCGATTAAAATACGGATAACGTCTTCCATCACGGTCTCCCTCTTGCCATTGGTATCAAACACTACGGTAGATTCGCACATTACGATCACGATTTTCTAGTTATCCTCATTTTTCATAAAGGTATGGTCAGTGAGAGTTCTTATACTTTTTAGCCGTCATCACTTGAACATCTTCTCGTAAGCGCAAATATCTAGCCGTGAAACTCGACAAAAAGTTAAAAAGCAGAAAAGTTGTATAAAATATGACAAGTTGATCCGGAGAGATGGGATGAAAAAGGTATTAGACCGACTATCTGAGGCGGCAGAAAAAGCAGCTAGGAGGGCTGAGGAGAGGGGAGTGTGGGTTGAGCGCGAACCCACAAGGGTCACGAGGATGGACAGCACAAGTCTTGCCCTGTTTCTGGTAGCCATAATCCTCCTGCTGTACCTGCTGATATACGTTGCTAGAAGATTCTTATTATAAACAGAGCTTCGCTACGTTCCACCCCTTCCTTATTCCTAAAGACTTTGCTATAGGCTCACATTTAGCTCGAAGAAGATATGCTATCGGCCTGAAGTCATATTCTGATAGCGATTCATAGTTTGCCATGCCCTTGCTGATGATCAACGAAGACGAATGCAAGGCTTCAACTAACTCATATGGAGCTTCACTTAGATCTATACCAACTGCATTTGAGCCAGTTGTCAACACCCTATCTGCTTTCCCACTAATTCCTGTCTCATTTGCCTCCTTCAACGTAGCATCTGTAAGCATGGGCGCACCCTTCACTACCAGAGTCGTCCTACCGCCCAACCTCTTAATCTGGTCCAACACCAACCCATCGAAGACGATCTCCCCACAATTGTCCGCTATGTACAGGACATCGTCCAGTAGGCAGATCATGCCGTCGGTATCATCCACATTAAGCCCTCTTTCAAAAGCTTCCATGAAACAATCCTCAAATCGTCCTTCAGGCTCAAATCCGAGCACACCAAAATCAAACAAATTGCCTGCAATAGATGCAATTATGCTTCGCCTGAATGCTCCCTCAGAATCGAATTCGACGAGTTGCTTGATCGTTGGAAGCAGTCTTAGCGCGATCTCATCACTCATCTTCTTTTTTGCAGCATACGGGTCCCCGCCCAAAACCTCATATGCTCTCCGATGAACCCCAGTTGAAATGTAAGTGATGGGAACATTATGGCGATATTCTTTATCTAGCCATTGAACTCCAGCTTGGATGGCTTTGTGTTGAAGCTCTATGTCGTCAGTGGACAGTTCAGCCTCATAGTGAACCCTGGCAAGCAAGCAAGGTATGCATCTAGGATATATCTTCAAATAATCACCATGCTTTTAATGTAAGAGTTCACATAAATCATTTGGGATAAGCATGACAGATAAAGATCCAAAGGAACTGAGTGCAGAGGAATTAAGAGAGTATGTTGAGAAGAGATTTGGAGAGCTAAAGGAAGCGCTGCAGGAGGTGGAGCGCAGGGATATACAGGATGCGCTCAAGAAGTTCAAAAGCCTTGCCATTTCGCTGGCGGCATTGACATTTAGCGTTGCATCCCTTACTGGCGAGGAATATGTAAAGCTCAGGGCAGAGCTGGAGAGAAAAGGGAAAGAGGCAAGACTGAAGCTAGCAGAAGAGCTGGAGAGCCTTGCCAAGAAGCTAAAAGAATGATATGCGCCTGCGTTACGCAACCCTCGTCATAACGCTAACACTCATAATCCTACTCCTACCCATCGCATCAGCCACCGATGTCGTCGTCAATCCAGTTCATAGTCCCAACGGCGCCGTCCTGCTGATCATCGATGGCATGGGCTCATCGTACATCTATCCAGAATTCGTGCCATATGATTTGGATGGAAATGAACTAGGGAAAGCAAACCTCAGTAACATAACGTTGATCGCAGACGGCGGAACACGTGTTTTAGATGTCAGGGCCCCACAACCTAGCACCATTCCAGGTCATTCCGTCCTTGTCACCGGGTATTCTAAGGCAAACAAAGATACAGTTGGTGAGATGATGACGATCTTCGACATCGCTAGAGAACACGATTACATTTGTATGGCGGTGATGCATAAAGGCGACTTCAAGGAGATGCGCGCTGAACAAGATGCAATTCTTTTCGATGCCTCTCATTCGATCAGAGAACCTTCCATAGAGTTAGAGCAGACGGTTGATCTGCCGATGGACGTGCTGGAGCTGATGCAGGAATGGCAACGTAACCTTCTGAGCTATCTTGAGGGAAAAGACGGTGTTGAGCGATATATCGCATACAACGAATGGGCTATAGATGCATCAGATGCGATCGCACGTTTCATGTGCGAAAATCAGCCGGAGCAGAAGTTTTTGCTAACTGTGAATGTGGGTGCAGTGGACCTGGCAGGTCACTATCTTGGATCAGACCAGTACCTGAGAGTAATTGAAGAATTGGATGAGGGCATTTACGATCTTTATCAAACTTGCTTAGAAAACGATCTGGTATTTATCATCACAGCCGATCATGGGATGACTTTTGCTCGGACGGAAAGAGGCAAAGAGGTCGGAGGACATGCCTCTGATAAGTACGCAAAAACGCTCGAAGCTCAGCGAATTCCACTGATAATAAATGGACCGAACATACGAAAAGACGTGATAGGTGGAACGTATGGACAGGAAGATCTCGCACCGACATTGCTCAGCGTGCTGGATGTAATGGACGTGCTGCGATGCTCTGATGGAGATATCATTCCTGTCAAGGAGTACGCGAATTTACGGGTTGTAATCGATTCGCCAACAGAGGTGATGGTACAAAAAGGAGGTATCACCATAGCATCTGCCTCTGGTGATGATGTCACATTCATCGGACTATTGCCTAGCAATTACACCGTTCTCGTCTCATCGTACGAGGAACATGTGAATCTGGCCTCAGACCAAATTGTCGAATTCCAGATTTCCAGGGCAGATCACAGAGTGACCCTTGCAACTACGATGATATTCGTCGTCATAGCTGGAGGCCTATTGGTCATCAGGAAAATTATGAAAGAATGATGATCATCGTAACTCCTCGACCTCAATGGACCTTACCAGGGTCAATGCCTCGCCTCGATTCATCATCTGATTTCCATCTTCATCAGTCCAATGGAAGATATCTTGGTATTACCGTAAGTTATAAATACTACATAAAATTATTACTTTGTATCATGTTCGAGAGATCGATTGATGAGATCAACCAGAAGATCAAGGATGGCAGTGTGCATGTAGTCACGGCAGAACAGATGACTGAAATAGTAGACGAGCTTGGTCCTAAGGATGCCGCCAGAGAGGTGGATGTCGTCACCACTGGCACCTTTGGTGCGATGTGCTCATCCGGAGCATTTTTGAATTTTGGGCACTCCGATCCCCCGATAAAAATGCAGAGGGTATGGCTGAACGATGTGGAAGCATATGCTGGCCTTGCAGCAGCAGACGCATACATTGGCGCTACACAGCTCTCTGAATCGCGAGGAATGGAGTATGGAGGCGGACATGTGATAGAGGACCTAGTAGCTCACAAATCCATCCACCTAAGAGCTATTGCATATGGCACAGATTGTTATCCCAGAAAAAACATTGAAACTACAATCACGATAGATGATTTGAATCAAGCGATCATGATGAATCCCAGAAATGCGTATCAAAGATACAACGTCGCAACAAATTCATCTGATAGAACATTGTATACGTATATGGGTACCCTCCTCCCAAATTGCGGAAACGCAACCTATTGCGGTGCTGGAGCATTATCTCCATTATATAATGATCCGGACTTTGGGACGATAGGTATAGGGACGAAGATCTTTCTCTGCGGTACCACAGGATACATCACTGGAGAGGGGACACAGCATGACCCTCAAAATGATTTTGCAACGCTAATGGTTCTAGGAAACCTAAAGGAGATGAGTCGCGAGTTTCTCAGGGGCGCGACTTTCTATAGATACGGCACGACCTTGTATGTTGGACTAGGAATACCTGTTCCGATTTTAAATGAAAACATTGCAAAAAAAACTGGAATAAGTGATGCAGATATCGTCACAAATGTGTTGGATTATGCCTCTCCAAGAAGGACGCGACCGACGCTCAGAAAGGTCTCATATGAGGAACTGAAATCAGGTGTGATTGAGCTTGATGGTAAAGAAGTTCGTACTTCACCCCTATCCAGCTTTTTTATGGCCAGAAAAGTTGCCTCCACGCTAAAGCATTGGATCGAGCGTGGCGAGTTTACGATATCTCAGCCCATAGAAAAACTACCAACGGACACCGTATTCAGACCAATGAAACAGATAAAGGAAACACCATTGGTCAAAGACGTGATGTCAAGAAAGGTGACCACGATTAAAAAAGGGAAAAGCATTGAAGATGCAGCCAAGTTGATCATGAAAGGGCAGTTCACCCATCTGCCAGTCATATCTGAGGATGATAGATTGATCGGCATAATAACTGCATGGGATATATCTAAGGCAGTAGCTCAAGCGAAGTATGATAAACTGGACAGAACGATGACTAGAAGGGTTATTACCGCCACATTAGACGAACCAATAGACGTAACAGCCAGAAAATTGGAAAAATACAATATTTCAGCATTGCCAGTTATAGATAAAAATCGCAAGGTCATTGGAATGATAACGAGCGATGACATAAGCAAATTAATTGCAAAGCGAAGGGGCTTCACCCCACGGAAATCGAAGATTTCCTGGGCCCAGAAACCTAAAGGTTTCTGTCCAATCGAAACCCCAAAGGAAGAGGGAGGGTCAAGGGAACCGTAGGTTCCTTGTAGGAAATGAAGATATTGCTAAGATTCACCCCAGAAATAATTCAAGAACCACATATTGCAGAGGTGATCCTTGAGACTGGGGCCAAACTGAACATCGACAGGGCAAGCATAGATGCAGTAAGTGGCGAGGTTGTAATTGATGTCCCAGATGAAAAGTGCGATAAGGTGATAAAATTATTTCGCTCAAGAGGAGTGGTGGTATCTGTATTAGAGCACCCGATAGTTCTGGATGAGGATGAATGCGTTCAATGTGGCGCATGTATCTCTGTTTGTCATATCAAAGCACTCAGCTTCAAAGAAGACTGGAGCATCACCTTGGATGAGAGACGATGTAATCAGTGCGGAGCATGCATAACCGCATGTCCACACAGGGCATTGGAGTTTTCATGAGAGCCAGATTTCAGCTAAAGGAGACCACCGTAACGATTATGGCAAAGGAGAGATACATCAAAGTTGCCAAACAAGCGATCAGGGAGCACAGAGGACATTTGGAGCGATATATTCGTTCTGATCCTTTTTTTCAAATCACGCTCGAGCCATATTTTCCCCCAAAAAATGCACCTGAGATCGTGAAGAGGATGTGTGAAGCCAGCAATGCAGTCGGTGTGGGACCGATGGCTGCTGTGGCTGGTGCCATTGCAGAGCTTGCCGTAGAGGCGATGATGCGTGCTGGCGCGACTCATGCAATAGTTGACAATGGTGGAGACATAGCATTGGTGAACGATATCCCCATAATCGTTGGTATCTATGCAGGCGACTCTCCTATCAAAGATCTCGCACTGCAAATCGAGCCTCGAGACTCCTTGATAGGAATCTGCACCTCCTCGGGCAGAATTGGGCACTCGATCAGTTTCGGTAATTCAGATGCAGCCACTGTCGTCTCCTCCAGCGCAGCACTTGCAGACGCGGCGGCGACTGCATTGGGCAACACGACTAAGAAAGACATTGAGAGAGCATTTGATGGGATCAAGAACATAGATGGCATAGATGGCGCATTGATAATCTATGGGGATAGCATAGGAAGGTGGGGTAAACTTCCAAAAATCGTGAAAGTGCCTGTGAACCCAGATCTCATCACCAAGCCGTAAGACTATACATTGCCACCACGAATCATCACGTAGCCCTATTAAAATTTCTAATGCCACCGGGTAGACGTGAATACAGGTGTATGACTACTCCCATAAAGAAGTAGAATATTCCTCCGAATATCAACAAAGGAGATACGTTTTTGATCACTGCCCCAAGTATTGAGCCAGTCCCAAACATTGCAATTGAGATTCCTATCATTATGGTTGTTAAAGCACATATTCGGAGAGATCTGCTCTCCTTGGTCAATTCATTTATTCTTTCTTTAGGGCTCATCACGCATTACTCCTAGTTCTAACTCTCATCCCCATATATTCTCTGAGAGTTGTAGCTGTCGCTCTGATCTCTTTTCCTGTCCAACCACCCGTCTTTTCATGCAAGATATGATGCAGATGTGATTTCTGTAACCAAGGCATCGTTATCTAGCTTTAGCAGATAGGGGACTCCAGTCTCCATATACTCACCTATCCGTGCGCGCTCATTTTCCAGTCTCAGCACTTTATTGACCACTTTGTTGACTATTGCGAACTTGCCTGAGACGATCTCTAGACTCTGCATTTGATTGACTAGAGCAATGTCACCTGAGATTATTGCCTCGTAGGTGCGTGGATAGAGCCCATTCTCGTTTCTCGTGATGTGATCATGGTTAGATCTACCCTTGCCACTTTGTTTTCCATTCCGTTGCCAGCCCATCTAATCTTCGTGTTCACAGAGTTCACCTCCTTTTATTTTTGATGGTATTCACTCCCATCATCGTTCTGGTCAAGGGAACCGCAATCAAAACTCAGGGCTGTGAAAACTCGCCATTCCTTTTTAGCAATTCTTTTATTGCTTGATTTAGGGTGGTCACCCTTCCATTCTCCACCTGAAGCTTGCCAGCAAACCTGGCCAACTCCCTATGGACTTTTTCGTCTACTTTGATCGTAGGCATGATACCACAGAATCTTATATGCAAGAGTTTATCCCAACAGAAATTATCTTACGACAAAATCATTCTTCATCGACATCTATCGCTACTATGGAAAGAAGCCAAGAAAGTCATAGCTGACGGTGGAACAAGGTATCCTGATGCATTGCAAAGGCTTGGAATCCGACTGAAAATTGTCTCGGGTGACATCAGGAACTATATTGAGAGGTGGTATAAGACATTCAAAGGGAGGATCAAGGCATTTGACAAGTACTTTCCACACAAGGAAAAATACAACCACATCAAGTACTGGGTAAATGCGTTTGTCTTCTACTATAACTTTATCAGAAGACACATGAGTCTAGGGAATAAAACTCCTATGGAATACCATGAGGAGGTGCTTAACTGAACACTACCGACATATTATTAGCAATCTTTTTAAGCAGTACAACGAGATATGAAAGAGGATGGCAGGAAACATAATCTACATATGCGGACCGGAGAAGTCTGGAAAAACCTATATGGCACTCGGTCTGGCGGAGAGGCTGGAAAGGGATTTCGACATTTCACATGTCGTCTTCGATATCGAAAACCTGTTCAGCACGCAAGAGAAGTTATTGAATGCGAAGAAGGCAACTACGCTGGTGATAGATGAGCCAAAAAAATCTCCTCGCCCAATCGTTAGCAAATACAAACTCATCGATACAATCCTTCATCTAGCAGCCAATGATAACAACGTGATCATTACAGGATACCCTGGTGAGGAATTCTACGACATATTAATGGGAATGGCAACCGATTTGCTTGCCAAACGCCAGATCAACATAGTCTATATGGGCTTGCGTAGTCTCAATGCGCCTGCCAGTTACTTGAAGATGCTTGGCATATCACCCAGCAAAGACCTTTTGGATCAGTATGAGACCAAATTCGCTGAGGCTATTAAGACATGAGGAAGGATCGTGCTGGACATAATCAGAATACTGGTGTGCATACCCTTCTTGCTTTACGCTTGCCATTCGGATCTGAAGACGCGCAAAGTCCCCAATAGAACATGGCATCTGATGATCCTCATTGGCATCATGCTAGCGTCCATTGACATCTATAAAGACGCCAATTTCCTGATCAGATTAGGGCTTTCAGTAACATTTCTTTCCGCCTTTGCATACATACTGTTCAGGATAAAAGCGCTTGGCGGAGCAGATGCTAAGGCTCTCATCGCCATCTCAGTAGTGGTCCCAACCTTTCCTTTCGTTCCACTGAGAGGCATTCCACCCCTCAATCTGTTTGCCTTCAGCGTTTTTGGAAATGCCATTCTGCTAATGCTCATCGTTCCGCTCTCGATTTTCGTCTATAATCTAACGCAGCTAAGCCGTGATGAGATAAAAGGGAGGCCGTTGTACTTATTTCTTGGATATAAATCCAAAATCTCCGAGCTACAAAATCGCCACATCAAGCTGATCGAGAGTTATGTTGAACAGGATGGCAATGTGGTTCGGAGATTTGTGTACGGGGGGGTCGATATAGATGATGAGATCGTGGAAAGACTACAACAGTTCGCAAAGGATGGAAAAATTCCTGACGAGGTGTGGGTGACGCCAGGACTACCATTCATGATTCCACTGATGCTTGGGTTTATCACCGCGCTGGTCTATGGAGACTTGATGTATCTAATCACATCTCATCTTGTATGCATGCATGCAAACCCATATCTTGCCTTCGACGGTTTCTTGGGAAGTCTCACACAAAGGGTAAATCTATAGACCGGTCTTCCATCTTGAACCCTGAGATATTTCATGCTCTCTGTTCTTTTTTCACCCACCACTTTCAATATCTTCGCGACGGTATGTCTAGCATCATTTAACGATGACATATATACATCAAACCCATTTTTTGCCTCAGATACTTTGCACTCACTTCTCCCCTTGTATCTATCGATTATGTTGAGGATGGATCTTTTCTCATTCTCCTCGATCTCTCTACTTGCCCTGATCTGGATGATTGCATCGTGCCTAGACAACCTTCATGCTCCCCCTTCTTCCCAGCGTTAACTGTGGCTCTCCTTTGAACTCTTTGACAAAAGCATCCTTGATCTCGACGATGTCTCCGACCTTGACTTCCTCAATGCTTTTGCCCCAGAGCGTGAAGGGAATCGTTCCTGTCTCATCTTCCAACGTTGCCGTAGTAACTTCTAATGTTCTACCATTTCTTGCCTCGACTCTCCTCGGACTTTGCTTATCTATTATCTTTGCCTTTAGATAATCAACCGTATCTCTTGGTTTAAGCTCTTCTATTTTCAATTTCTCACCTCCTTGCTCATGGTTTCAAGAGACATAGATACTGATTTTTCTGCCTGGGTACAAGCCTGTATTTTCTCTTGCTGAGAAACAGCTTGATCCCTTTTTCGTCGAACTCTATGCTCGCATTTCCTTCTGCCAACAGTTCACCTCGCTTGTATTCTAGATCATAGAAGTGCTCTGGGTCGCATTTGCCAACGTCCAACACCAACCTAGGCACGCCTCTTTTCTTTGGCAGTCCTTTTGGGGTATAGAAGTTGTAAAACACACCATCCTCTGTCAACACATAGATGTGGTAGCCCTCTCTGGTAGCTTCGTGCCCAATTGTATGTCTGACCATTCTGTATGTAGCCATGAAATTTCACGTCTATTCTGTCCGCATCATTCTTAATATATTGGGCTCAGCCAAACACTAAAATACAGCAAACGACATCTTATTTTGGCCATGTCAAAAGAATCAACTGGCAAACCAATGATAGTAGAAGTGGATATCGAACGACCAGAAATAGATAAAATTCGTATCGCTGCAGGCGTAATCAGAAATGGCGGCTTGGTTGCTTTTCCAACCGAGACCGTATATGGTCTTGGAGCGGATGCTCTAAACCCAGAAGCGGTTGCCAAGATATTTAGAGTCAAAAATCGACCAGCAGACAACCCCGTGATAGTGCATATTGCCGATAAGAGGGAAGTGTACAAGCTGACGAGAGACGTTCCCATAAAAGCAAGAGAGTTAATGGACCTTTTTTGGCCTGGTCCATTGACGCTTGTCCTAGAAAAATCTGGAATCGTGCCACATATAACTACTGGCGGCTTAGAGACGGTAGCTATAAGAATGCCTGATCATAAAGTCACCCTTGCCATCATAACAGAGTCAGGAACACCAATTGCGGCACCAAGCGCAAATCCTGCAGGAAAACCCAGCCCAACTACTGCAAGACACGTGATGAAGGATTTAGGATGTAAAGTGGATGTCATACTTGATGGTGGGCCAACCAGGGTAGGGGTAGAATCCACAGTTCTTGATCTGACAGCTCATACACCAACGATCTTAAGACCTGGTGGCATCACCGCTGAAGAGCTAAGGAGCGTTTTGGGAAGCGTTAAGATACATCCCGCTGGGGTAAAAATAGAGGTAACACCCTCTCCTGGGATGAAACACAAACATTATGCACCTAATGCAGCGATGATCGTAGTTGAGGGAAATTTTGATGTCATCGTGCGAAAGGTCCAGGAACTCGCCGATGAACATAGGAGAGGGGGGAAAAGGGTGGGCATAATGGCAACCAGCGAAAGTCCTGCATACGATGCTGATGTTGTCAAGATCACTGGAAGCAGAGCTGATCTAAAGACGATTGCTAGAAATTTGTTTGGAATCCTCAGAGGTTTCGATGAGGAAAAAGTCGACATAATCATAGTGGAGGGCGTGGATGCAAAGGGCCTCGGGCTCGCAATAATGGATAGATTGGAGAGAGCCGCTGGCCATAGGATCGTCAGAGTTTAAGGATCGTATCTTACGACAACCCTTAAATATGCTATTGCTATTCATAATGACTGGTATGTTAGAGGCATTACTAGTTCTCGAGGATGGAACCGTCATCAGAGGAAAAGGATTCGGCTCTGTTGGAGAAGTGGTTGGTGAGGTCGTCTTTAACACGAGCATGATGGGATATACTGAAATCCTGACTGACCCATCGAACAAAGGACTGATAGTTCTTTTCACCTCTCCTTCTATCGGAAACTGTGCTGTGCCGCCTGCTTTTGAATCTGAGACCATCCAGGCAGAAGGCGTGATAGTAAAAGAAGCTTGTAAGGAGCCGCATCACTGGCAATCTGATAAGACACTTGCAAAATGGTTTGAGGAAAACGGAGCCCCCGGAATCGAGGGGATTGACACCAGGCAGCTCACTAGAAAGATAACAAAGGATAAGACAATGTCAGCAGTTCTGTCCGTCTACAAGGAGGAGCCAGACATAAGCGAACTCATCGAAAGAGCATGCCAATTTGACCTTAGCAAGATAGATCTGGTCTCTCAAGTCTCGACCCATAGGTCGAAGTATTTTGATGTAGGGGGTAAGCATACAGTTTCACTTTTGGATTGTGGGATCAGGAAAAGCTTGGTGAGAGAGCTAAATCAAAGGAGCATAAACGTCATGGTGAAACCTCCGTCCTCTAGCACGAAGGAAATTATGGAAGCTGATCCAGATGCATTGATGATTTCAGGTGGTCCTGGAGATCCTTCTATTCTTAGCTATGCTATCGAGACGATTCGAGAGCTCATGCATGAAATACCCATTTTCGGCATGGGAATTGGATATCAGATCATCGCCCTTGCATCTGGAGCAAAGATTTTCAAGATGAGGTTTGGGCACAGGGGAAATCAACCTGTTAAGGATATCGAGTCTGGTAGAATACACATCACCTCTCAGAATCATGGATACGCTATTGATGCCTCTTCGTTGGATGAGGGGCTCAAGGTGACCAAGATAAATGCAAACGACAGGACGGTGGAAGGAATTTCGCATGAAGAATTGCCGATAATGGCAGTACAATATCACCCAGAAGTGGGTTTTGACAACAAGTATCTTTTCGATAAATTCGTGGGACTCATGGAGGAATATGCCTAAGAGAGAAGATATAAGGAAAGTCTTGGTGATTGGCTCTGGTCCAATTATAATAGGGCAAGCAGCAGAGTTTGACTACTCTGGGTCGCAAGCATGTCGCTCGCTGAGAGAAGAAGGAGTAAAGATCGTTCTGGTCAACTCGAATCCTGCAACCTTTCAGACCGACACGGATATGGCTGATAAAGTTTACATTGAGCCCCTTATTCCAGAAATAGTTGCTGAGATAATGAGGAAAGAGAGGCCAGATGGCTTACTTCCCACACAGGGAGGGCAGACTGGCTTAAATCTCGCCGTTCAATTGGATAAAATGGGGATCCTAAGAGAAACTGGCTGTGGGGTGATAGGAACCTCTGTAGAATCGATCATGAGAGCAGAAGAAAGGGAGCTATTTTTTGAACTCATGAGGGATATAGGTGAGCCGATCCCAAAATCGATAAAAGCCTCCTCCCTAGGGGAAGCGAAGAAAGCCGCAGAAAAGATTGGGTTTCCTGTGATCGTTCGGCCAGGCTATTGTCTTGGTGGCACAGGAAGCGGGATCGCTTATAACATGGAGGAGGTCGAGCAAATCACGATGAGAGGGCTTGATCTCAGTCTGAATAACGAGGTAAATCTCGATCAATGCGTGATAGGATGGAAGGAGATCGAGTTCGAAATGGTCAGAGATTCAGCAGACAACTGCATTACGATTTGCAGCATGGAAAACGTTGATCCGATGGGAATTCATACAGGTGAAAGCATAGTAGTGGCACCGGCATTGACATTGACGGACTACGAATATCAAGTCTTGAGAAACGCTGCTATAAGGATAATAAGAGCTCTAAAGGTAGAGGGGGGCTGTAACATTCAGTTTGCAGTACGCCCAGATAAGTTCGAGTATTTTGTAATAGAAGTAAATCCAAGGCTAAGCAGGAGTTCTGCTCTGGCATCAAAAGCAACAGGATATCCGATAGCAAGGGTTGCAGCAAAGATTGCGCTTGGGTTACATCTTGATGAGATACCAAACAGAGTGACCGGCAAAACGCCTGCTTCATTTGAACCTGCTATAGATTATATCGTGTGCAAGATTCCAAGATGGCCGTTTGACAAATTCAGAGACGCAGACAAGCTCATTGGGACGCAAATGAAGGCAACTGGCGAAGTGATGGCAATCGGAAGGACGTTCGAGGAGTCCTTGCAAAAGGCGATAAGATCTCTCGATATCAGACGATATGGGCTAGGAGCAGATGGAGAACATGAGCCGATAACAGATGCTGAGGAGCTCAGAGCCCTCCTTAGATACCCAACCGACGTGAGGATCTTTCATATCAGAGATGCCATTGCTATGGGAATGAGCATAGATGAGATTTACGATCTGACGAAGATCGACAAGTGGTTTTTGTACAAGATCAGAAACATCGTCTCGATGGAGAGAAAGCTCAGGAAGCTTTCGTTAGACGATTCGGAGGTATATGAAGCGATCAAAGAAGCGAAGAAACTTGGATTTTCTGATTTGCAACTTGCACATATTTTCAACTCTGATGAGCTGACCATAAGAGAGCTCAGGAAGAAGAAAGGTATCAAAGCAGTCTACAAGATGGTTGATACCTGTGCAGCAGAGTTTGAAGCTCAGACGCCCTATTACTACTCGTCCTATGAGGAGGAGGACGAAAGCGTTCGCTCAGAAAAAAAGAAGGTAATCATAATGGGGGGAGGACCGATCAGGATAGGGCAGGGCATAGAGTTCGATTATTGTACGGTCCATGCGGTCTTTGCGCTAAAAGAAGAGGGAATAGAGACTATTGTAATAAACAACAATCCTGAGACGGTATCGACGGATTTCGATATCTCAGATAAATTGTACTTTGAGCCTCTCACTTTTGAGGATGTGATGAACGTCATAGAAAAGGAGGATCCCCATGGGGTCATGGTCCAGTTTGGCGGCCAAACACCAATTAATCTTGTCGCACAACTTTCGAAAGCAGGGGTGAAAATCCTTGGAACATCGTCCGAGAGCATAGACATAGCAGAGGACAGGGGTAGGTTTAGAAAACTTTTGGATCATCTGGGAATTCCCCAAGCAGCGTCTGGAACTGCGATGTCCCTCGCGAAAGCGAGAAAAGTAGCCTCTCGTATAAATTATCCCGTCCTCGTCCGCCCGTCATATGTCTTAGGAGGGAGAGCCATGGAGATCGTCTACGATCAAAAAGAGCTCGACATGTATATGGCAGAAGCCGTGCGTGTGTCACCGGAACATCCGGTCCTCATAGACAAGTTTCTACAACCTGCAATTGAGCTGGACGTGGATGCGGTGGCTGATGGAAAAAATGTATTGATAGGCGGAATCATGGAGCACATAGAACATGCAGGAGTTCATTCTGGCGATAGCGCATGTGTTGTGCCCCCTCAATCTCTGAGCAAGGAGACGATAGAAATCGTGAAAGAATATACCACAAGGTTGGCGAGAAGGCTTGGTGTGAAAGGACTGATAAACATCCAATATGCAGTAAAAGACAAGGTATACGTTCTTGAGGTGAACCCAAGAGCAAGCAGGACGGTCCCCTTCATCTCCAAGGCGACTGGAATACCATTGGCAAAACTTGCTGCTAAAGTAATGGTAGGACACTCGCTCCCTAAAAAATATGTGGGGATGCCCTCTATGGAACATGTTGCAATAAAAGAGGTCGTATTCCCTTTCATAAAACTGCCAGGAGTGGACCCAGTACTAGGACCAGAGATGAAATCCACGGGAGAGTCCATGGGAATCGATGTGGATTTTGGAAAGGCGTTCTATAAGGCGCAGTTGGGCGCAAACATGCTCTTACCAGCGAAGGGGAACGTTTTCATATCTGTAAAAGATGATGACAAAACGCCTATCATTTCAATTGCCCAAAAACTTCAGAAAATGGGATTTAACGTGTTTGCGACGGATGGGACGGCGGAAGCGCTGGGAGAGGGGAACGTTAAGGCGAAAGAAGTTCTCAAGGTCTGCGAAGGAAGGCCAAACGTCGTGGACTACATGAAGAGCGGGAAGATCTCATTGGTGATCAACACGCCGAGCAGGAAAAAAGAGGCAAAAAGGGATGGTTATGTGATAAGAAGAAATGCAGTGGAGCTCAACATTCCATACATAACGACCATCGCTGGTGCAAAAGCATCAGTGGAAGCCATAGAAAATATTAGGACAAAGGACATCACCATCAAATCACTCCAAGAGTACTATGGTGGATGAATCGGGCATGACAGTGGATGATGTGTTGCGAAAACTCGCTAGAGGCGAGATGGATATAACTGCTGCCAAGAGAGTGTTGACCTCGCTTAACATCAGAAAGGTGGGGGACATAGCAAGACTTGATCTTGACAGAGTGCATCGAACTGGAGCTCCAGAGGCGATCCTTGCGGAGAACAAAACTCCAGGAGATGTGGCTGCCCTGTCGACAGAACTTGCGAGAGAGAGGGGATATGCCCTGATTACAAGGGCGAGAAAAAAGGACTTGAAGGAGCTTGAAAGTAAGTTGCCAGAGGAACTGGAGATCGATTATAATGAGAGAGCGAAGACGATCGTGGTCAAGCAAAAAGGACGTGTGTTTTCCAAGGATGGAACGATAGGCATCATGGCTGCTGGCACCGCAGACATACAAGTTGCAGAGGAGGCAAAAGTGACATCGGAGATGATGGGATGTGATGTGATAGCTGCTTATGATGTAGGCATAGCAGGGTTGCACAGAATCTTTGAACCTCTCCGAGAGATGATCGAAAAAGATGTATCCGCAATCATCGTCGTCGCTGGGATGGAGGGTGCGTTGCCCTCAGTTATAGCTGGATTGGTGGACGTTCCGGTCATAGGCGTCCCTACATCTGTTGGCTATGGCCTCGGTGCGAAAGGAGAAGCAGCACTGATGACCATGCTCCAGTCTTGCTCACCAGGACTGGCGGTGGTTAACATCGACAATGGCTTTGGTGCAGGAGTCTACGCAGGACTCATAGCGAGAAGATCTGCAAGGCTTGGAACGTCGAATAAGTGAAGTCCTGTGAATTCACTTGCTGCTGCCATGTACATCTCGCTTACCATTTTCTTCAGATCGCGATCTAGTTTTGGGGGTTTTGAGCATAGACTTTTCCAGTCCTTTATTCCTTTGATGCCTGCTTCTTTCTTTGCCTCCACCACATCCTTGTACCAATTTGTTCCCTTGTAGTATTGCCTCGCGATCTCTTTGCTCACATGTACGCCCCCGTACGTGAATCTGCATTCGTCTAAAGTCCCAACAACATCTACAACCATCAGCTTTCTATTGGGATCAAACGCAAACTCAACTTTTCCATCCTCATTTTCTAAGCCAGCTTTTGAGGCTGTTTCTGTGATGAGATCGTCGATATGCATTAGCATATCTCTCATCTCCACAATCTCATCATCACTCAGCCCAGCAAGTTCTTGCGCTTCTACCCAAGTGACATATCTGTCTCTTTCCTCCAATTTTGTGCTTACATCGAAAATGGGTCTGTCAAGTCTCTCTCCTGGCAGGGGGGTGTGGTCCAACCCTATATCTTCAGGCCTAAGTCCTGCATTCAGCCTCTCAAAAACAGATGATCCCTCTGGCACCCCATTTCTGTATATGATCTCTAGGGGGATCAAGAAATTAGCAAGATTTGGTGTGAACACACCATAATCATATTTAAGTTTTTTTCCCTCTCTGCGAGCTTTTGGATGAAACACTCTCACCAAGCTTATTTCCATGGTGCTAGTGGGAGCTTTTAATTCATCTGTCGTAACGAGTTTTTCATCCTGTATCAATCCCCTATAGTGCGTCTTTATCCCTTTTTCTTCTAATCTTTCAAAGCAGTAAGCACCCATTGTACAAAGAGCAGATCCTTTATTTTCTATGCGATCGGGCATCTCCCCCCAATCAAAGACCGAATATCTATCTGAAAAATGAAATCTTCCTATACCCATCTCGTCCTTTGTTGGTTTTCTTAGGACTTCTAGGTCTTTTACGCTGCCCAATTTATCGTCCTCTATTTAACTCATCTTTGATGGCGTCGTCTGCAGCATCGATCTCTTCCCTCTTTTTCATTTGATACTCTTGTATCCTCTCTGTTAAGTTTTTATTCCCTATGGCAAGTACTTTTGCAGCTGCTATCGCTGCTCCTTCTGGCTCTATGATGACCAACGAACCTATGCCACTGGGCATCCTTAGAGAAGAATAGATGTCCGCACCGGCAAACTTCTCAGAGTATGGAGGACATGCTATGACTGGCTTGGTAGTATTTGCGTCCACAAGACCGCTAAGTGCATTAGATCCTCCAGCAACAGTGATATATACGACCCTCTCTAGCTTCTCGTGCTCTTCTAAGATCTCTAAGACCTTTCTTGGAGTTTTGTGTGCAGAGGCAACCTTAAACTCATATTCTATCCCAAAATACTCTAATGTTCTTCCGATTGAACTAGAGATGCCTAGGTCTTTCTTCGAACCCATTAAAACGACGACTTTCTCTCTCATTGTCACACCACTACAACATTATATCAATGCATATTAAAAGGTTACAGTGGAACTTCAGAGACACCTCATAAAGGCTGGTGAGTGGGGAAAAGAATGATAGTGCTAAGATTTTCTAGCCATTGCTGGACTAGCTACACATCTTCCAAGCTTCATCGCTCTCAATCGCTCGGATGCCCCTAGCGTCCCAGTGGCATATGTGAGCATCGATATAGGAGAGAGCGTCGCAATTTTGGCTGCGCAGCTCATAGCGACGTCTGAAGATCAGTTGACATAGCTTATGTCAAATGCGGGCTAAAGGAATGGCATAATAATCGCCCCCCCGTCTCCCGTTGACATGAAAACCAACCTTTATATACTTGTGATACACAAATATGTTTGTGATACGATGGAAGCAAAAACAAAGGACATGTTTCTGCCACCAACTCGCATAGACACGAAATTGATCAGCGAGTTGGACGACTTGGTTAAAAGATTTGGTTACAGTTCAAGGTCAGAGCTGGTAAGAGAGGCCATCGTAGATAAGATATCAGAGCTTAAAGGCATGGAAATCGTACAGGTTCGTGATATCCCAAAAGAAGAGGCCAGAAAAGAAATATTAGAATACATCAAGGGAAAGGACAGGGTGTACGCATCTGATATGGCCGACGAGCTCAGATTGGATCTTTCTCTGACGTTCGAGATAATAGACGAACTTTTCAAAGAAGATGCATTGGAAGTGGTACCATAGCAACACAAGGAAAAGAGCGGGGAGACTCGATTCTAGGCGAGACCATAGTGTGTGAGGCTAGATCTATATCAAAACCAATACTGGTACACAAAACCGCAAGACACAGGGCACAAAGAATTAGATTGAGAGGGGAGCTTGCTATTTGTTGGATTGACAAACCATTTAGAGAGAAAAGAGTAGCGATGACAAGGAGATAGTTGATCGTCGTCCTTAGGTGATTCATGTCATTCTTCCAGGGTTGATGTATCACCTACTGGAAGCCCGAGCTCCTGCGCTTTGAGAAGGCGACGCATGATCTTGCCGCTCCGCGTTTTTGGGAGAGTTCCCACGAATTCGATCTCTCTCGGATATGCATGTCCTGCAAGCCGCTTCTTGATGAATTTTTTGATGTCGTCCTCGAGCTCTGTAGATGGCTTGTAGCCTTTTTTAAGGGAAACGAAGGCTTTTATGATCTCCCCCCTTATGGGATCTGGTTTGCCTATCACTCCTGCTTCCACAATTGCAGGATGTTCGACTAATGCGCTTTCTACTTCGAATGGTCCGATCCTTTCTCCAGCTGTTTTGATGACGTCATCCGCCCTGCCTATAAACCAGAAGTAACCATCCTCGTCCATGCGCGCTCTATCGCCGGTAACGTACCAGCCCCTCTTGAAATAGCTCTTATACTTCTCTGGATTTCTCCAGATCTCCTTCATCATCGAGGGCCAAGGAGGTTTTATAGCCAGGTTGCCCTCTGCTCCTGCCGGTAGTTCGTTGCCATCATCATCGACTATTGCCGCCCTGATTCCAGGAAATGGCTTCCCCATCGAGCCAGGTTTTATGCGCATACATGGATAGTTTGCTATGAGTATGCCCCCAGTTTCGGTCTGCCACCAGTTATCGTGAAATGGCAATCCAAATACCTTAAGAGCCCAATGGATTGCCTCTGGGTTCAAAGGCTCCCCGACTGAGCATAAATATCTAAGACTGCTCAGATCATACTTCTTGGGAAGCTCCTCTCCAGCACGCATCAACATTCTTATCGCTGTGGGAGCGGTATACCATACCGTCACCTGACGTTTCTCTATCACAGAGTACCATTTTTCTGGAGAGAACCTGCCCTCATAGACAACGGAAGAGGTTCCATTGGACCATGAGCCAAGAATGCCATATGCTATTCCCGTGACCCATCCTGGGTCGGCTGTGCACCAGTATATGTCATCTTCATGTATATCTAAAACCCATTTCATGGTAAGATGCTCATGAAGTATTGCATAGTGCGTATGAACCACTCCCTTTGGCTTTCCAGTCGTGCCGGACGTGTAGAGCATGAACAAAGGGTCCTCTGGATCCATTCGCTCTACTTCAAAATCTCGGGAAGCTTTTTTCATCTCCTCCCCATAGCCTATTTCCTCACCCTCGCTTTCAGAATCCACGACCATCATGTACTTCAGTTCTGGAAGCCTGTCTTTAATTTCATCCACTCTGTGCTTCAATTCAGAATTTGTGACGAGGATCTTTGCGCCACTATCCTTCAGCCTATCTTCTAAAGCCTTCGGACCAAACGCTGCGAACAGATCGCTGGCAATGGCGCCTGTTTTTATTATACCAAGAAAACTTACGTAAAGCTCTGGAATTCTCGGCAAGAATATGAATACACGATCGCCTTTCTTGATACCATATTTCTTCAGAACATTGGCAAATTTATTTGAAAGATTTTTTAAGTCTAAAAAGCTGTACTCCTCACTTTTTTCTTCTGCCCCTTCCCAATACAATGCAACTTTGTTCTTCCCCCATGTCTTAGCTTGTCTATCTACTGCATTGTGGGCTGCATTTAATCTCCCCCCTCAAACCACTCTATTTCATCGTAAAAATCCTCCCACTCGAACTTCTCATACATCTCTTCATAGTTCTCTAGATTGGGCTTTACCCTAAATTTCTTTGGCTTTCCGATAATTTCTTCTCGCACCAAACATTCCTCATTTAGTTGGTTTGACCATCGAGTATTTTAACGTCCAACAAGCTGCTGCCAAAAATGCCGCTCCCGCTGGAACCAATGCCAGTTCTGCCCTGTCCATTGCCGCACCTATTGGCTCACCAAACAACAGCACACCACTGGGCTCACATGCGAACTCGATGACGTTGCTCAACGCATATATCGCCAGGAATACCAATCCAACGGATATGAACAACCATGCTGGTGATATTTTTTCCGTCATCTTTCTTATCTTCAATGCAAAATACAATCCAAACAGAAGACCTATGAGGGAAATAGTGTTTAGAATCAACTTACCTAATATCATATTGCACCACCTGCTAGCCTCTTATATCTCTTGTAGATGATGAACAATCCAAATGCAAACACGATCGTTCCGATCAAAAATGCAACGTGTTCACAAGCATCTAGTATTCTCCACCCTGGTATGTTATCCAACACGTCAAAGAGAGTTGCCAATGTCATAAGATCAGTGCCATTAGCCAGAATCCATAGTGCTTATCTTCTATGCCTTTTACTTCCTTCATTCTCTGTTTTACTGCCATGACAAATATCAGCGTTGTCCATGCAAAAATTAGAGTGCTAACTATCTCAGCAGGATGTATACCCTCAGGCAATACGGCCACTTAGATCACTCCTGTCTTGAGTCATGATGATCAATGATACTCACAATCACCATTACTTCTCATCTTGCTATATAATTTGCGACAAAGTTTTGTTATAAATTTTATGACAAATAAATCGAACTTTTCGCTCATTTATATCGCCTGAATCCCGGTTTCCCATACTCCTTTTCTTGCAAAATTCGCACTGCTTCACCAGCTTTCTGCTCAGTTTCAACACGTGCGTATATCCGCATCTTAGACACATTTACTTTTTGCCCACAAGGACATGACCGGGTCTTTTGGTTTTTGTTAGCGTAGAGAAATCTCCCACATTTGCAGCGAATTAGCAGGTACATTGTTCCCCTAAAAGACGTCGAACGTCGCCTGTTTTGGCTGACCCTTCAGCTCCGTCGTGGAGAATCCAAAATAAGAGAGGATTCTGTGCACCACAGGAATGATCTGGTTATCCACGTAGTAATCTGAGTCGATCTCATACCTTCTGCTCTCTCCAACCAGATATCCATTTTCATAGCCACTAAACATATCAACTGGATATGCTCGGTCTCCGATACTTCCTGGTCCACGAACGATCACGTATGCGATCTTCATGCCCACTTCTATGGGCTTTTTGGTCCTCTTCGCTGCTCTTACATGGGCTTGCATGGATTCATAGGAGGATATTTTCTTCGTCAGCGTTTTGTAGATTACGAGTTCCTCTAACGGGATTTTCCCGTCTTTTAGCAACTGAACCGTATCTTGGACTAATCGTACTGCCTTGCCAGGGTCCCTTTCTTGGAGAATTATCTGGACCACATCTGCTTGGATATCCTTTGCCAAGGCACACCAATCCCCTCTCCTAACTTCCAACCCCTTGACTATGATCTCCCCCTCAGAAGTCAGCCCAGCATAACGCTTCTTCTTTTCCGTAAAGAAGATCACCTTGTAGAGATTCTGGATATCAAGCTCCAACGGCAGTTCCTTAGATATGACCTGAGCAAACTTCTCCGCTAGCTCCATGACGTCTTCTTCTCTTGCTTTGACAAACAGGCTATCTGTGTCTCCATAGATGACTTCTAAGCCCATTTCCTCTGCTTTTTTAATCGATTTCTTGATGAAATACCGTCCCCAGGCGGTGGTGGCCTCTGCACACTCTTTTCGATACCATCGCGCAGCAGACCAACCAGTATAACCATAAAATGCATTCGTCAGTATCTTGATCGCTTGCTGGCGAATGTCGAGCAGTTGATATTCCGACGAGTCCTTATCGAGCTCCCCTAGTGCACGTTTCTGCTCGTTCCTTCTCCCTACAAGATCCTTGAGAATTCGCTTGAAGAAACCATCTGGTTCCTTCCGAAATCTGTGCCCAACTTCTGGAGCCTCATAACAATCTCCCCCCCTCACAACGGTATCAGGAGAGATGTTGAACGAGATCATTATCGATGGATACATCGCTGAAAAGTCCAAGCAGACCACATTTTCATGGAGACCTTTCTTCGGCTCAAGCACGAAGCCGCCCACATAGGTCTCACCCATCCCACCTTTGGATGGCACCAACTCTCCAGTTTTGAAAGCCTCTGCACTCAAGAAGGATTCAACTTGACGTCCGCGCCCCATTTTTGATGCCTCATCCAAGGGTTGACGGATCATTCTCGCAAATTCGTATTGTAATGGCAACATTTTCTCTGCTATCCCAAGTGTGCTGATCACATCGCTCCTTGCGTACTCGAGGAGCTTCTCACGTTTCGTCGGATCTTCCCAGTATTGGTAGATCTCAGATGGGGATAAGTCCACTCTTTCGGATTTTTTCATCACTCCTAAGTATTCAGCGACGTTTTCCAATGTTTTGACCTTGACACCATCCAGATCTCGCCTAACCACTTGATATAGATCGATGTTCAGATACCCGGTAATCGTGACCTTTTTTATCGCACCACCTTGAACTTGTAGAACGCTGCCATCCTTTCCCAATTTAAGCGAGATATCGTGGATCTTGGCTCTTTGATGAATATATGGCCAGTCAAAATTATCTGAGTTGTAACCACAGATGATGTCTGGATCGAAGGTATGTATAAAATCGATAAATTCCGCCAGGAGAGCGGAGTCATCCTCTGCACTCAGTATTTTGACATCGCCCCTATTTGTCGCCACGCCTATGATGATGATCGGATCATGCTCAGCATTGGGCATCCCACTTGGGTTAGCCATCTCGCAGTCGAATGCCATGATCTTAAGATCAGGATTCCCCCTCATCTTCTGAGCTCTGACTTCGCTTGCCTCCAGCGCAACATCAGCGTACTCAACATCAACAGGCTCTCCTTTTGCAATGATTCCGCCCAATGGACATAAATCGTGATCGATAATATATCGCACCGCAAATAACACATCCGCCTCTCTCACATCTAGACCGAGAGCACCAATGGCTTCGCGCAGACTTGGCACGTGTTGCGGATGCTCTACTATTATTTTGAAGGCTTGCGTCTTCTTGCCAAAGTCCTTTCTCTCAACGACTTCAACTCTTTTTGGTCGAACGACTTCATCGTATCTTGTTGCCTGGATGTTCATTATGTCATCTATGCTGGCATTACCAACTGCATAGAAATACGGCTCAAAGCTCCGGTCAAAGACGACTATGCGTCGTCCATCATCATCCTTACACCAAAGCCTGATTATCGCTTTACCTTCTCTGGTTGTGTAATCTGCGTCGACCAGCCAAGCACTAATTTCCATCACACAAAAGATAGGGAGGGATATGTTAAATATTTGTGGGCAACATTAATTTATGTACCATGAGACGACTCTAGAACATGATGAATGAAGAATATCTGAGATATTTTCCAAAAAAATCTTTTTACCCAAACCAGCAAAAAGCGATGAGCGAGATTTATCGAGCGCTTTTAGACGAAAGGATCGTCTTGTTTGAAGGTGCATGCGGAACGGGAAAAACGCTTAGTGCTCTCGTCCCATCATTGCACATCGCAAAAAACAACGATAAGACGGTCCTAATAGCTACCAACGTACATCAGCAAATGCTTCAGTTCATAGATGAAGCAAGGGAACTCAGAAAGGCCACCAAGATACACGCCATCGTGCTAAAAGGCAAACTGCACATGTGCCCTCTCGAAAAGGACTATGAGGAGTGTGATCTGCTGAGGGAGAACACGTACGAACTAATCGAGCTAGAGCAACTCCAAGCGGATGCGGAGCGTATGAAAACGCTTAGAAAGCGTTCATGTGAATATCTCGCCAAGATTCTCCAAGCGGATGTCACAGAATTCTATCACTGGCTTTTCTCGGGTGTGAGAACGCCAGAGGAAGTTCATGAGCATGCAACTGGAGATGGAACGTGTGGGTATGAATTGTTAAAAAGGGGGATGCGCGATATAGATCTAGTCGTCTGCAATTACCACCATCTGCTGAATCCCGATATTCTAGCGAAGTTTTTGGCATGGCTTGGATGTGAGCTGAGTGATATCATAGCGATATTCGATGAAGCGCATAATATCGAATCTGCAGCTAGATCACATGCTTCGCTAACGCTGACAGAACGCTTTATCGAGAGAGCGATGAACGAGCTGAGTGGTGTTAGCGAGGAGGAGGATGTTTACACATTGCTCAGGATGCTAAGGGACACGTTACGAGAGACATATGAATCCAGATTTAGTTTTGGCGAGAAAGAGCGCATTGGTACAGAGTGGCATGATCTTCGCATAAGAGATCCCACCAGCACAGAGGATTTGCTTAGCGAAAGTCTTCTTCAGCGTATACCAGATATCAATGCGTTAGTGGAAAAGGCATATATACTCGGCAAAGAACTCGACTCAATGTATCGCAATCAGTATAAAGAAGGCACATCTGATACATTAAAAACGTCTTACGTGCTAGCCGTCTCATCATTCCTCAAAGATTACTTGAAACTGGCAAGCGACCCAGGGTATTATCCATTGATAAATGTTCGACGAGAAGATAACGAGATCACTGGCAGGATTGAGCTTTGCACGTGTATCCCTAAAAATGTGACCCAACCATTGTTCAACTCATTGTATTCAGCGATTCTGATGTCTGCTACCTTACGACCGTTTGAAACGATCAAGACGACGCTGGGCATTAACCGAAGGACAGAAGAAATCACATATGGCACGCCTTTCCCTAGGGAGCGCCGACGTACTATTGCAGTGGCAACTCCGCCATTGTTTTTGAAGAATCGGGATGATCCGGAGATCATAGAGATGATCACAGGTGTGTTAGAGGATATTATAGCGCAGTCAGATGGAAATGTCTTGATATTCTTCCCAAATTATAACGAGGCGGTGCGATATCATGCCCTTTTGGAAGTAAACGTCCCAATGTTCCTGGATGAAGTCGGCGTTTCTGCGACGGAAGTCAAGGAAAAGTTCTTTAAAATTGGGGAATCAGGCAACAAAGCTGTCTTGCTCACATACCTATGGGGCACATTGACGGAAGGAGTAGACTACCGAGATGGTCGGGCGAGGACGGTCGTCGTAGTAGGTGTTGGTTATCCTGCCCTAGGCGACAGGGTCCAAGCAATTCAATATGCATATGATCACGAATTTGGAGTGGGAAGAGGATGGGAATATGCAATCGAGATCCCAACGATCAGAAAGGTAAGGCAGGCAATGGGCCGAGTTGTAAGATCTCCAGACGATTATGGCGCACGCGTGCTTTTGGATGCTCGATATACTAGTGAGTCTCCTAGAATCATGGGAAAATACTCCGTGTTCATGAGCATCCCACCAGAGGAGCGGGCGGAAATCGTCGATGTAGAAACAGAAAAGGCCAAATATTCACTGATGAATTTCTTTGCAGACATTCGACGGATGGATAGCTAAGCCTTTCACTTCATTTTGATTATCCTATAATTCAACGCATGCAGTATCATCCATGTAACTGCATAGCCCATAAATGCGTGTATAGAGGTCCATCCACCCATATATGCCAATATGCCGTTTTTGATGAGTATGAACTCGCCCAATGCGCCAAAGGTTGAGAAGAGGAGTATATCACAGATACTGTGTACTTCATCGAATCTCTCTGGGAGATAGAGAGCCCATGCCATGCCTCCAACCAAACATAGAATCATCACCTCTGCTGGGACGTATAAGACGAAAAACAGGCTGTTGTAGCCCTCCCATAACCCCGCTATCTTGCCAGAATTTTCAACGACGAAATCGAAAAGCATCAGAAACAAGCCAACCAAGAACGATTTCTTCAGCTTGCTCGTCTGCGTTTTGTTGTGATATAATTCGATTAAAAACCACAAGATGGCGCAGAGCATTAGTATCTGCCAGATCAGACCTCCTGGCTTAAGCGTCCAGAAAACGATTGCCAAAGCCGTAAAAAGTGATAAAAGTTTTAAGAGCTTGTTTAATGAAATTTTCTGAGCAAATGACATTGTTTCACCTTATTGCCAATGCGATTTGTCTCCTCCCAATCCTCATCGAACGGCTTTTCCAAAGAATCGTCGCTAAAAGGTATTACTGACATATAAAAAAGGTTTGCGTGTGGCACGGAATATCCTACTTTCAATCCTCATTTTATGAGTCTATCCATTGAAACAGAAATTATGACTCAACACTCTGTCCGTTCACTATCAAGAACAAGTTTTTGTTCAACTCGTATCCACAATATTCTACTATACTCCTCATAAAGACGTTCATATCATCCCTGAGCTCATAAATTCTAGGGGTGTGAAGACCTTACCTTTTAACCCGGGAATGTCGGCGAAATGTTTTTTGTTTTTCGTGAGCAGATAATCTCCCTTTTCATAAAAGAAAGTCGCGGCGATGGCGACATCTTGATATTCGATAGAAACTCCTTTGGTGAACAAGTGGGCATTTACCTGGCCAATTATTTCGGCAACTGCGATATTTAAAGGCACTATTTTAAATGCTGAAAAAAGATCTCTCGCCTTATGGGTAGCTTTCCTATAATCATCCCTTAGATAAGTTCCTGTAAAGATCTCAGAAGGTACTACCGAACTCATAAAGATCTCATGCCTCTTCAACATCATATCCTTAAGGAGTTTCACTACTTTTTCGTTTCTCCTCTCCACCTCCACGATAATGCTTGTATCCAGAGAGATCTTCATGGCACTATGCCCAACCTTTTAAATCTGTATTTTGAGTTCGTCCTCAGCTTTTCTAAAATGGATTCAAAACCTTTAGGTAAAAAATCGTGATATTCCTCGATGGAAGGCTTCACTTTTCTGAGGACTATCTTTTCGTTTTCTAAACTGACGTTTACTCTATCCCCTTCTTTTATGCCTAGCTTTTCCCTTACCTCCTTTGGAATCGTTATTTGGGCATTCCTTGTCACTGTAACAGCCGTCACTTCTATCACCCATAATTGCTATGATAATCTACTATTTAAAAATTACTATTAAACTTAGTAATTTCCAACTTCTCTATAACTCAACCCTCTGTCCATTTCTTATCCTTTCAATCCTCATTTTATGAATTTATCCGTTGAAACCCCCAAAGTCGTATTTAATGGTTTTCAGGAGAGGAGAGTGGCTAAAAATTCTAAACTTTTTTGCCGATGCCGAGGACATAGCCGACATGTCTGGAGGTTGCGGTCTGGAACAGGGGGGAGCCCACAAGGACCCTTTTCGCCTTGATGAGCTTTCTGAACCTCTCTCGAATTACCTTGCTTACCAAGGCATATTTGGTTATTTTTATCATTATTTTAGAGAATTTTCCGAAACCGCCAATTTCTTTGATCACTTGAGGGAACTCTCTTAGACTCATGGGTTTTCTATTTTCGTGTATCTTGACCTCTTTTAAACCAGCATTTTCGAGCCACTGTTTCCAGTCCTCGGGAGTATGGATAGTGAAGGGCAACTCCGTAATTTCGCCGATAATCTGTTCGGCCTTCAGGATCTCTTCCGCTATTTTTGGAGGCATGTCTTTATCCTTGAATATCTCGTTGATCCCCACGTAACCTCCAGGTTTCAATACCCTCATGAACTCTTTCAATGCTCTACCCATATCCAAGAAATACGATACGGATTGAGTTATCACGGCATCAAAAGTATCGGGTTCAAATGGCAGATCGTAAGCGTCTCCGACGCGGAATTCTACTTTATCCCCGAGATCTTCTTTTTCCGCCCTTTCTTTTGTTTTCTTAATCGCTTCTTCTGCAATATCGACCCCGACAACACTACAGCCGAATTTTTTTGCGATATAACACGCATTAAATCCGGTGCCGCATCCAACTACCAACACTTTCTTTCCTTCATTGACGTGACACAACTCGGCTAGTTTTTCCGTAGACGCTAAGCCACCTATCTGATAAAAAGGCACTTCCAAATGGCCCATAAAATTATAATAGCTCAGATTTTCAATTTCTTCCAGTGGGAGGTTATCTTCGTCCAACTCTCCTTCCCTTATCCTCATCATCCCCCTCAGTCGTATTTAATCGTTTTTAGAAAAAATGCTTTTAATGCTGCATAAGTGGTTAGACTAACAAACAAATTGGTGAGTGTGTGTCCAGCATGTCCACCATGTCAGGATTACAACGAGTTCACGGTCTTGGGGCATTGCGAGAATGTGCCCTCAAAACGCCCATATGGCGAGTATGACGATCAAAATTGCCAGTATCACTATCGCTTTTTCTTCCGTGGTCAACTCCTTCCATCCCAATACATCGTTCATGGTATCACCCCGAAGCCTGTGAGCAATATGACCACAACAGCCAACGCCAAGATTGCCCCGCCAAGGGTTCTCAACATCTTTTTCTTCCCAGCTATGGCTATGAGCCCAAAGCCCACGATTGTGAGGATCGTTGCGATCTTCATGCCGTCTGCAAACATCCTGATCCCACATTCACCATATGATTTCTATGGGTTATATGTTTTTCCCGATCTCTTCCAAGCTCACAGTTCACATATTAGTCCTCATTCTATGACATTCTATGAGTAATCAGATAAAGAAAACCCCTATCACCTTCTTCTGAGCATGTATGTCACAGTGAGCAACCCAATGATCGTGAAGATTGCTCCGAAACCTTCATCCGCTAACCAAAACGATTCCAACTAACACGATCAAGAGTTCTGTCTTCATTGATGATGAATTCCGTTATCACAACAAATGAAACTAACGATGAGGTTATTTGATCTCCAGTACGAACTCACAGTACGGGTCGCCC
>JASEEV010000016.1 GCA_030019435.1 Methanocellales archaeon
AAAGGGCCGAAGGGACCTTTCAAAGGTCTGCTAGAGAAGGTGGGGGTCGAAAAGCCACCCCATGCAGGAAAATGGCTTCCGATCGAAAGGTTGGAAACTCCGGTCTGGGGCGTCCTTGTGGCTGCGATCATCATCACCGGGATCGTCAAGACTCTCAGGTATACGAGAGAACTATCACCCACTGCCATCTACATTGCGACCAAGCTCCATGTCATAGTGGGGATCTTGATACTGCTCCTGCTGATCGTGCACATCATCACCGCAGCCGTGATTCCACCAAGCTGGCCACTCTTCAGGTCCATGCTCACCACGAAGACGTCAGAAGAATACGTGAAAGAACATCATCCTGAGTGGTACAAAGAACTGAAGAAGTAGGAGCGATCCTACTCTCCATCTTTTTTTTGAAAATAGACCTTCATGGTCTTTTCAGCGACCTTATCCCAAGAATTTGCTTCCGCCTGCTTCTTCGCATAACATCCCATTTCTGCTCTCATCTCATCATCGGACAAAATTTTGACGACCGCATCCTCTATTGCAGCACTGCTTTTTGGGCGGACGACATATCCACTTTTTCCGTCTACGACGACCTCTGAGCTACCTGTGACGATGACGGGTTTTCCAAACGAGTGTGCTGCCTGTGCTATAACGCTGTGATAGGGTTTAACATACGGCAAGACCACGACATCCGCGCTCATAAAATAATGCCCAACTTCGTCAAATGGAATGTAATCCAAATTCAAAATCACGTCCTTGGTTATGCCGAGTTTTGATATCAAAGACTCGTACGTGGAGAAATCCTCTACTGGTTTTCCTGCAATCACCAGTTTGGAGGGCACTTTTTTCACGACGTCTTTGAACGCCTCTATCAAGTATCTCAGACCTTTGTTCTCGCTTATATAGCCAAAAAATAACACCGTCTTGATATCACTTGGAATTCCGAGCTCTTTCCTTGCCTCTTCTCTAGAAGGAGCGTGACCGTCCACAGGAGACACATAATTCCCATGGGGGATCGTAGAGATCTTTGGCTTTGACAGCTCGAATGCATCGATCAACTCCCTCTCATCGCCTTTGGTATGAACGATGATGTTATCCATTAAGGAGTAAATTTTTGACAGCAAAAATTTGGTGTAGAGCTTTTGGTGGTGCGGAATCACATTATGAGCAGTGTATATCAGCTTAGAGCGTGAGAACGATTTCAACGATCTTATGAACACCCAATCGACTAATGGAGCTCTTAGCATTTGGAAATGGATGATCTCAGGCTTTTCTTCCATGAGGTATCTGAAAACTCTAATGATATCGAACGGATAGTTCGCATCAAATAACTTCTCAATTCTAAATTTTTTTCTGAGGCCATCCAGCTCATAATTTTTTGAGGTGATTAATGTGATATCTTTTGTCACACCTGTCAACGCATTACACAAATTGTGTGTGTAATGGCACACACCCCCTTGACCACGGGATTCTATCATCATAATTTTCATAATCGCCCATGCCAAACATCGGTCAGGACGTTATTTATACGTTGTGTTTAAGTTCCATCGAGAGAATAAAGGGATGATATGAGATCGGCCATCATCTTAGCTGGGGGCAGAAGCTCAAGATTTAGCACTGACAAGTCCTTGTTCCCGCTTGGAGGCAAGACGATGATCGAGCATGTGCTCGATAAGGTGTCTGGGATTGTGGATGAGACGCTCGTCGTGGTCGGTGATCCTAGGCAGGGGAAGAAAATCTCCACAGTGATTTGTGAAACCAGGATAACATACGATTCCATCATCGGTTATGGCCCAGTGGCAGGAATCTTGGCCGGGCTACTATGCGCAAAAGGTGAGTATACGCTAGTAATCGCTTGTGACATGCCATTCGTCAACGCTAGCGTAGTTGATTTTCTCTTTTCTTTGGCAGGGGGATATGATGCCGTGGTACCAAGATGGTCAGATGGCAATATAGAGCCGTTGCATGCCGTTTACAAGAGGAATAGCATGATCAAGGCATGTGAAAAAGCCATCGAGAAGGATGAGCGTACGATCTCATCGTCATTGCACGCTTTGCCGAAAGTTAGGTATGTGTCCACTGAGGAGATAAAGGAGATCGATCCTGAGCTAAGGACGTTCATCAACGTGAACACCCCCTCAGAGTTCGAAAATCTACTTCAAAAATCGATCTAGTGCAGCGACCTTCTCATAGTATTCTTTTAACAATGCGCGTCCGCTCTCGCTCAGCTCAGTACTGCCACCCTCTTTTCCACCCCGGATTGAGCGTACGACATCCTCTCCCCATGCCTTATTGATCTTTTGGACGATTCCCCATGCGTGTCTATATGACATCCCAAATTTTTCTGCAGCTTTGAGAATTGAACGCTCTTCATCTATTGCTTCCAATAATCTTGCGCGACCTTCACCCAATACAGGCCTTCCATCCTTCTCCAACCATACCTTTGCCTTTAATTCGACCATTATCGTATTAGATGGACGGCAATAGCCTTAAATGAAGCGATAACTTCATCTCCTTCCATGAGCCCCAGGTCCTCTACAGACCGTTTCGTGACCAGCGCCATGAGTGGGAAGCCACAGTCGACCCTCACTCGTGTGAGAGCTCCCAGCGGTACTACCTGAGTAATCGTTCCTTTGAACGAATTTCTTGCACTGCTCCTCTCCCTAGAGAACGCAAGTGTGACATCCTCGGGTCTGAGACACACACGTACCCTATCGCCGACCGAGTATGTAGAGACGGCCTCTATTCTATGACCATTGATGCTGATGACCGTAACTCCGTCTTCATTTGACTCGATCACTCCTTCTATAATATTCTCCACTCCAACAAACTCAGCCACTCGCTCGTTTATCGGCGCATTGAATATCTCACCAGGTGTGCCAACTTGCGCGATCTCACCACCCATCAGGACGCCAATTCTGTCTGCTAGAAACATCGCCTCCGTCTGATCATGAGTGACGTGAACCGTCGTTATCTCCGCCTCCCTATGAATCTTTCTCAGCTCTTCACGTAAGACATCCCGCGTCCTGGCATCTAAAGCGCTCAATGGCTCATCTAACAATAATACGCTTGGTTCGATCACGATTGCCCTTGCCAATGCGACTTTCTGTTGCTCTCCTCCGCTCAGGGTTCTTGGACTTCTATGGAATAGGTGCGATATATTCAGCAAATCCCCGATCTCTTTTGTTCTCCTTCTCATGTCAGATTCTGAGATCTCTTTCAGTCTCAATCCAAATTCTATGTTCTCTCCAACTGTTAGATGAGGGAAAAGGGAGTAGTCTTGGTATACAAACCCTATTCCCCTCTCTTCTGGGGGAAGACTTGTGACGTTCTCATCATCTATCCAGATCTCCCCCCTATCAGGATGATGAAAGCCAGCGATCAACTCAAGCAAGAGAGTTTTTCCGGCACCAGTTGGACCTAATACGACAAAATATTCCCCCTCCTTTATGTCCAGGTTTATGTTTGTGAGTGAGAACTCTCTCCAATTTCTGTTTAGCTCTTTAATCTCTATCATGTCGTCTCACTCCAGCGATCGTTCGCAAAGTGATGAATATCGTCAGACAAACGAGGATCAATAGTACTGCAACCGGTCTTGAGGCTGAGAGTCCGTAGGATATATACCTTTCATATATCAACGTTGGTGTGATCATCGGATAATATGCAATGACGACGACTGCGCCAAACTCGCTGACCGCCCTAGCAAAACTCATTACCGCTCCGACCAAGACATGTCGAAATGCAAGTGGAAATGTTATTTTATAGAATGCTCTCCATCTGGATGCCCCTAGCGTTCTTGCAACGTTCTCCAATCTTGGATCGACGCTTTGAAATCCTTCTCGGGCGGAGTTTATCAGAAAAGGTGTGGATACAAAGAGCATCGCAACCACTATCCCTGGTAAAGCATCCACAAACTTAACATAGGATGCCAGTGGTGCGCCGATCAGCCCATGCGTCCCGAAGACAGTTAGCAGCGCTATGCCTGCTACGGTGTGTGGAACTACGACTGGAACATCCACTATGCCCTCTATCAATCCCTTGCCAAAAAAGTCCTTTCTTGCCAAGACATATGCCAGTGGAACCCCAAATATAAATGCTATCACAGTTGCAAGAAATGCCGTATACAAGGTCAGCCATATGGATCTCCAAATCGTGGAATCACGGGCTGTATCGATCAATCCGCTGAAGTCAAGTGTAATTTGGGTGATGATCATGTTCGCTAATGTGAGGACGATGAATGCTAAGATGAACAGCCCCATCAATACGAAGAGCATGAGCATTTTTTCGTGCTTCATGATATCACCAGCGATCTCAGCTCCTCTGGCATTTTACTCATATCGTTCACCACAGGAGGGACGATTGGCGGCTGTCCGCACTCTCTCATGATCTTCTGTCCACTCTCGCTGACGAGCAACTTTACAAACTCAACTGCCAACCCTTCGTTAGGAGCGTTCTTCGGTATCGTGACGCCATAGACGATTGGTTTTCCAGTGGCGATCTTTCCAGAAGCACGCTCCACTTTTACCTTTTTGTATGTTTCCTCGTACTCTACGCTACTCAGATCTATCTGTGGTGGAAGCTCTACAAATTTGTAGTCGTGTTGCTCTGCCACGCTTCGATATATGAAGAAGAAGTCGATCTCTCCACTTTCCAAGGCGGAGCAAAGCTCCACCTCCATGCTCCTGATCATCACCTTATCCGTGGGCTGGATGCTCTCAGATTCTGGCATCTCTACGACGTATATGCCGTTCTCAGTTCTCATCTTTATGTTTGTGTTCTTTTCGATCAAGTCGTCGTATATCTTGTCATCGTTGTAATGGAACTCCGCAAGCTGACATACCATCTGGGACCTATAGCCGCATGGGTCATCGTTTGGGTTCGAGAAGCCAAATTTCACATCCGCTCTCCTGAGGACATCATACCAGTTATCCTTTGTTATCTGATCCGCATACTTGCTCCGCTCCGTATATGCAATCACCATCTGGTTCTTTGCAAATCTGACATACCAATCTGCATACTCAGGAATCATCATGTCTGGTATCAAGGAATAATCCGCTACGGCTATGACATCTGCTTCCTTGTGTTGATCGGTCACTTTTCTCACAGCATCTACACTACCAAACGATTCACGTCGTACATCTACATTCGGATGCTCACTTTCGAACTGTTTTTCAACTTTCTGGAAAGGTATGGCAAGACTTCCAGCATGGAGTACCTTCAATTCAGTTTTTGGCTTCTCTCCAACACATCCAAGCGCGATCACGCTAGCAAGCACGATCATCGCGATAAACATCATCGTTCTTTTCACATCATTCCTCCAATATCCCCAGCGTTATGCTTTAATCAACATAACGGATATAAAAAGATTTCGAAGCTATATCATCTTCTCAGTGTGATCTTGAGCTCTTTCGCTCCATCTGTGCCTTTTAGAGAGGAAACCATGCCATCGATTATGTTCGCAATCATTTCCCTGGTAAAATGTCCCAGAGGAATGCCCTCTCCGTCCGCTTCTAAGAATACCTGCAGTTGCGAAAATGAGGGGCAATCCTCTAATGCTCTCTCCTGCGCATATATGAGCTCTGCCATTTTCCTACAATCAAAGCCGCATTTCTTGCAATCGGTCCCTGGCAATTGCTTGTGGATTTTTTCTATACCTAGCGTTCGTCTGATATGTTGCAAAATTTCCTCTAAGTCATCCTCGTATCTAAAAATGGTGTTTGGCCTTTCTTCGATCTTCCCCACAGCAATTTTGGGTATGTTCTCATTTTTATAACCCTCAACTAAGATCACGTCTGGCTCTGAGATTTTTCGAAGAATCTTGACGATTTGGTCAAGTTGCACCCCATCCCTCATCATAAACACCGTCTCGGCTGGCGAACTGGCGACCACAATGCCTGCGCCTGCATTTTTATGTCTCCAAGTATCTTTGTTTTTAGTATCCATGGTGAAATCCTCATATGGAATGTGCTTTATCGTGGCAATGTCGTATCCATCTGCCACCAGTCTTTGCGTCAATGCCTCTATAAGTGCAGTCTTTCCTGATTTTGAATATCCATATACTCCCAGAATCATCCGATCACCTCAACAATATCACATCAACTTCATCCCCAGCCTCAATCAGATCCACGTTTGCAGGAATATCCACATAGCCATCCGCATCAGCCATGCTCGTTATCGCTCCAGACTCCTTGAAGACGGGATGAGCAACATCGCCCTCCAACTTTACCGTCAAAAACTGGCTCCTGCCCAGAGCGGAGACGATGCGCCTTGATATCTTCGCTTTAACGATGACTTCTATCCTTGGGGGTAATCTTGCCAGTCGTCTAACAGCTGGGAGCAGGAATCTATAGGCATTGCTCAAGCAAGACGTGGGATATCCTGGTATCCCAAATATAATCTTATCACCAACGATGCCACACAGAGTTGGTTTTCCCGGTTTTATCTGAACGCCATGGAATAGTACATCGCCTAGATCTTGGATCACATCGCGAAGAACATCTCTCTCGCCGACGGAACTCCCACCAGAGAAGGCGACCAGATCATACTTCAATGCATCCTTTATCACAGATCCGAGATCTTCGTATGTATCTGGGATTATCTCAAAATTAACTGGGATGCCACCATTTTCTTCTACGATGGATGAGAGTGTGTATGAATTGACATCATAGACTTGCCCTTCTCTCAGCTTGCAACCAAGCTCAGCGATCTCCTCACCGGTAGGAATGATTGCTACCCTTGGCTTTTCGTAAACACGTATTTTTTGAATTCCAAGTGCAGCTAACGCACCGATCTTGCTTGGGTTTAGTACGTCCCCCTCTTTCAGGATGATGCTCCCAGCCGCGATATCCTCACCCATAGAAGAGACGCTCTCTTTTGGATGCACCGGCTTGAATATCTTCACTTCTGCTCCAACTTGCTCGGTGCTCTCAACCATCACCACTGCATCTGAACCAGAGGGCATCTTGCATCCAGTAGAAACTTGAATGCACTCCCCTTTATGCACGATTTTATCGCTGATCTCACCTGCATGTATAACATCAATTTCTCTCAAAATCTTTGGATCAAAATCCTTGGCATCATATGTATCCTCTGCTCTAACGGCATAGCCATCCATAGCAGCCCTATCGAAGGGAGGGACATCCATCTTTGCCATTGTGTCCTCAGACAAGACTCTTCCAAGAGCTTCTTTGATGGGAATGAGTTCAGTCCGCTCAATAGGTTTAACAGCACTTCGCACGATCTCCAGTGCCTTTTCCAACGAAATCAATGATCTAAATGGTTTCATCGGTTTGCCTCCCAGATCATGTGTCCGAGCTCTGGTATGACTAGCTTTTTCATGCCCAGTGCGACGGCATCTACGGATCCAGGCATGCATATCACAACTTTCCCCTTTGCTGTTCCAGCTAGAGCACGGCTCATCATTGCCGCACTTCCTACCTGATCATAACTTAGTGACCGAAAAAGCTCTCCGAAACCATCCAGCTTTTTATCCAATAGCTCAGAAATGGCTTCTATGGTGACATCTTTTTTGGAGATGCCCGTGCCACCGTTTGTGATTATTGCCTGCACATCAGAGGCAATTAACTCCTGCACTGCTTTTCGAATCGCCCTCAAATCATCTTTTATGACGTGATACTCCACTATCATGTGACCACTCTCCACCAGCATATCTTTGATCAGCTTGCCAGAATCATCGTTTTCTTCAGTTCTGGAATCGCTAAAAGTCAGGACTGCACATCGTACGTTCTTCAATGCGTGACATTTGTGCTCCTCGCTCATCATCCCTCACCCTCGATCCAGTATTCTCCACTAGGGGTGAACTCTTTCTTCCAGATCGGCACAACGTTCTTCAACTCATCTATGAGAAACTCGCATGCTGCAAATGCATCTTTGCGATGTTCTGCGCTGACGGCTATGAGCACGATGTTCTCAGAGACCGCAAGGGCGCCAACTCGATGTATTATCGCCACATCCTCAATTTCAAATCGTCTCATAGCAATCTCTTTGATCTCCCCCAGCTTCCCCATCGCCATCTCTTTGTATGTTTCAAATTGGAGTTTTTCGACTTCCCTTCCTTTTGAACGACTTCTCACCGTTCCCAGGAAAGTGACGATTGCACCAACCTCCCGCTTTTTCATCCTTGCAATGACATCATCAACCGAGAAGTCGCTCTCCCTAATTTCGATCATCCTAGCCACCACTCACCGGGGGAAAAATTGCTACAACATCGCCATCTTTCAGCTTTGCATCCTCCTTTGTGATGACATGATTAAGAGCGATTACGGCATTTTCACCCGCAAGCTCTGGACATCTTATCACAAGCATATCTATAATATCTCGAACTCTCGCTCCATCTTGGAGCTGAACATCCCTCTCAACTTCTCCGAGCATCTCCCTGTAAGAGGCGAAGAACTTAACTTTCACCATCATATCTTTCACATCCAGAATGGCTCCCTGAGCGAGATCGCTTTTTTGAACGTTTTTATCAGCTCGCCATCTGATGCACCATTTCGAATATGCTCCACCATATCGATCAGATTATCGTTCCTAAGCAGGCAAGGCTTCAACTTTCCATCAGATGTCACCCTTATTCTAGTACAATTTCTGCAAAAGGCGGTGTTGTGCATGGGCTTGACGACCTCCACCTCACTATCTTCGATGAAATATTTACGGCGATGATGTAGTTTCCGCTCCTTTATTCGGACAGCTCTTTCCTCCAGCTCAGCCACGATGGGACTAAGGTCATAGTGATATCTTTCATAGAACTCTCCATCGAACATCTCAAGCTCGATTAGTTGTAGTATCACATTTTTTTCACCAGCAAAGCGAATCATCTCCTTGATTTCATCATCGTTGATCCCCTTCATGACGACCATGTTTAACTTGACTGGTGTTAGACCGTTGGCGACTGCAGCGTTGACTCCGGCAACTGCTTGCGATAAGCGATCCCTGCCAGTAATAATTTTATACTTCTCAGAGTCCAGCGTGTCAAAGCTGACGTTGACTCTACGTAGACCAACACCCTTTAGGTCTGCTGCATACCGATCCAGCAGGATGCCGTTGGTGGTCATCGATATATCCTTCATATGATCAGATGCACGTTGAACGATCTCGCAGATATCTTCCCTGAGCAACGGCTCGCCACCTGTTAGCTTCAGTTTTTTAATCCCAATTTTATCTCCAACAGCAATGATCTTCTCGATCTCAGATGGTGTCATCTCCTTCTTGGAAGGATTCTGCCCTTCTTTATGACAGTAAAAACAGTCCAGATTGCATCGCTGCGTAACTGAGATGCGCATACCGTTGATCTCCCTACCAAATCCATCCTGCATGTTGATATGTTAAAGCAAGCATAACGGTTAAACTTTTCTGTTGCTTAAGCTCGCAACGATCGCCTGTCCTAGAGAAACTCCCCCATCTCCATTTGGTATCTTGTCGTGTCTGATGAACGTGAAATCGTTCGCCTCCACGATTTCTCGTATTCTCGTGGTTATGTGTGCGTTATATGCAACACCTCCACTGAGTCCGATCGTTCCAATGTCCCCCTTTCCAGCAGCGTCTATAGCAAGCTCAGCCAGACCAGTTGCAATGGCATCTTCTGCGGAAAATGCAAGGTCCGCTCTCGGTACATCTAAGTTCTCATAGACGTTCAATAAGATCTGCGTCGTATCGAGCACCATTCTCTTTCCCCCATTTCGTTCAGTCTTGAACCTCAGCGGTATCTCCAGATTCTTCCCATGTCTGGCTGCACTCTCCAATTTCATTGCTGGCTCCCCCTCATAGCTCCTGTAATATGTTATGCCCAGCAGCACGGATATCGCATCCAAGACACGACCGGTGCTTGTCGTGCGCACTACATTGAAATCTCGCCTCAGCTGCTCGATGACTATTCGTCTCTCACTCTCATGTCTAAATCGCAGTTTTATCTTCGCCAATTCATCATCGCTCAAGACCTTGCTCAGGATTCCAAGAACCATGCGTGAGGGATAATATGTAGCAACATCGCCACCAGGCATTGGTTGGGTTTCCAAGCTCGCACGTCGTGTGAAGCCATCATAACCCACTTCTAGGATCTCCCCGCCCCAGATGGTTCCATCTGTGCCATAACCCACGCCATCAGCGGCGATTCCAATGATCCTTGCATTTATAGGAAGCGCAGCATCAGCCATGAGTGAGACCAGATGGGCATGATGGTGTTGCACTTTTATCGTTTTTTCTGCATTTTCCATGGCATAGTGAGTTGTGTTGAATCTCGGGTGGAGATCACAACCCCATATGAGAGGTGTTATTCCAGTCAACCGTTTCAGATGCTCCACAACTTCATTGTGGTATCGCAGCGTCTCTATCTTTTTTGTGTTTCCAATGTACTGGGATACATATGCTTGATTTCCACTCAAGATGGTCACTGTGGTATTTAGTTCTGGACCGACACCCAGCGCATCTATCTCAAAGGTGAAAGGCATACGAATCGGCTCTGGAACATACCCCCTTGATCTCCTGATGAAACTCGTTTTATCACCGATCACTCTGACAACGGAGTCATCGGTTCGGTTTGCTATCCTTCTGTTGTGAAGCAAGTAGTAATCCACGATCCCATCCAATTTCTCAAGAGCCTCTGCATTGCTCTTTACCATCGGTCTTCCTGGCAGGTTTGCACTGGTCATCACGCATGTCGGTTCCTTGAGTCTTCTGAATAGCAGATGATGTAGGCCTGCATAAGGTAACATCACTGCAACGTTATGTAGCCCAGGTGCGACATATTCGGAAAGATGACATTCATCGCTCTTTTCCAGAACTACTATCGGCTTTCTGTAGCTGGTCAGAAGTTGCTCCTCGGTTTGATCTACCAAGGTGAAGCTCCTTGCAGTGTTTATATCTCTAGTCATGACTGCAAAGGGCTGCTCAGCCCTCCCAAGATTTTTCCTTAGGCGGAGCAAGGATGCATCCTCTGTAGCTCTCACTGCTATGTGTATTCCGCCAATTCCTTTGATCGCGACGATACTTCCATCATCTAGAAGTTCTGCAGTCTTGATGATAGCCTCGTCTCTATCGCTTTCTAGAACCAACTCTCTTTTATCATCATATAACATCGTCCTCGGTCCGCAATCACTGCAACATGTTGGTTGCGCATGATATCTTCTGTCCATCGGCGAGGTATACTCCTCATTGCATTTTTCACAAAGAGGAAAATCGATCATCGTCGTGTTTTGCCTATCATAGGGCAAATCAGAGACGGTGGTGTATCTGGGACCGCAGTTCGTGCAAACGGTGAAAGGGTAACGATATCTATGATCACTTGGGTCGAACATCTCGCTAAGGCAACCCTCACAAATGTTGACATCTGGGGGAATTATCGAAGATTTGATCCTACTGCTTTTTTTGCTCTTTTTTATCGTGAAATCGTCAAAGCCCTTATGAGATGTGTTTTCAATGAGGACCTTGTCGATTTTTGAAAGAGGAGGATTTTTCGTGTTCAGGTCGTGAAGGAATTCCTCCATGCTTTTGTCATCACCCTCTATCCAGATCTCAACGCCATTTCCAAAATTAAGGACGTATCCTCTCAATCCATGTTCATGGGCAATTCTATATACAAACGGGCGAAATCCGACGCCTTGGACGATCCCATAAACGTGAATTTTTTTGCTCATATTCATCAATCGTATCGTTTATAAGTAATAAATCACTTACTTAATCATGCAATGTGCCTCGCAATCCCAGGAAAAATGGTAAAGATAGATGGTGATGAAAAGGTCGCAATCGTTGATTTTGGTGGGCTCAAACAGGAAGTGAGATTGGACCTCGTTGACATAGATGAAAGCAAGATAGGTCATTATGCATTAGTGCATGTCGGCTATGCCATCCAAATCATGTCTCCCGAAGAGGGAGAGGAGACCCTTGAGTTATTTCATGAGTATGCCGATGCGGTGGAAAAGGATATTCGAGAGGAGCGACTCGCATTTAGAGACAAAGGTCTTGGGTAGGAATGCATGAGTACAGCGTGGCGATGGAAATCTATGAGGTTGTATTGAAAACAGCAATGAAGAACGATGCCACAAAAGTAATTTCAGTGGATCTTGAGTTGGGCGAGCTAACTCATATAAATCCAGAGCAACTGGTCTTTTGCCTTGAAAGTATAGCTAAGGGGAGCTTGATGGAGGATGCAACGCTGAATCTCATAGGCATCCCACCAAAGGTCAAATGTAAATGCGGGTATGAAGGTGTTTTAGATGCGAAGCGATATCATACGATATCTGATTTGGCATTTAATCTAAGCTGCCCAGGATGTGGAAATCCCGTTCCCAAGCTAACTTCGGGCAAAGAGATAAACGTTAGAAATATCAAAATTGAGTTGGATGAGGATGTGTGAGATTAGCGTGGAAGTGGGACATGACGTTTTGAAGGCAAACGAAGAATGCGCCCTGCGAAATCATCATCTACTAGAGTACCTTGGAGTCACTGCCTTTAACGTCATGGGCGCGATCGGCTCCGGCAAGACGACGTTGATAGAATTGGCGATAGACCGCATAGGTGAAAAATATCATATCGGTGTGATTGCGGGGGATATCGTGGCGGACATCGATGCCGATCGCTTTAGGCGATACGATGTGCCGGTTATCAGCATGAACACTGGGAAAGAGTGCCATCTGGATGCTCATTTGATTGAACATGCATTGGAGCAGTTGCCATTGGACGATTTGGACATTTTGTTCATAGAGAACGTTGGCAACTTGATCTGTCCGACGGATTATTCGCTTGGAGAGTCCAAACGAGTTGTCATCGTCAGCGTCAGCGAGGGCGATGACATAGTGAGAAAGCATCCGATGATATTCAAGACTTGCGACTTAGCGATCGTGAACAAGGTGGACATCGCTGGAGCGGTGGATGTAGACGCGGACAAGATGGTCGATGATGCGCTCAGAATAAATCCACATGTCAAAGTCATGAAAACGAGCAAGAAGACTGGAGAAGGCATCGATGATTGGATAAAGTTCATTGAGGTGAGTACAGATGCCCATCGGTGAAGTTGAGCTCTCTGAAAAAAGTGTTGTCCTTGCGCATGGTGCTGGCGGGACACTCATGCAGGAGTTGATAGCCAGAATCCTCAAGAACATATCCGTCCATAGTGCTGGCAGCGTTGGCTTGTCCGATCTTGATGACGGCGCAACCGTTTCCATAGGCGATAGAGAGGTTGTACTCACCACAGACAGCTATGTGGTCAAACCGTTGTTCTTTCCAGGTGGAGATATTGGCAAGATTGCCGTTTGTGGAACCATAAACGACCTGGCAGTCATGGGCGCTCGTCCCATTGCTTTAACGAGCAGCATTATTGTGGAGGAGGGCTTCTCTCTTGCAAAACTGGAGCGGATCATCACCTCCATGGACGAAATTGCCAATGAGGCAGAGGTGCCGGTCATCACTGGCGACACCAAGGTCATGGAAAAGGGTGCATTGGACAATTTGGTGCTCAACACGTCTGGTATCGGCGTTGCAAATGAACTGATACGTGACTCTGGCCTGAGAGTTGGTGATAAGATCATCGTCACGGGAACGATCGGCGATCATGGCACATCGCTTCTGTCCTATAGGGAAGGATTTTCATTTGAGACTGAGCTGGAGTCTGATGCCGCGCCATTGTGGAGTATGATCAAGGCAGCGTTGGATGTTGGAGGAATCACCGCGATGAAGGATCCCACAAGGGGTGGGTTAGCGTCTGCGTTAAATGAGATGGCAAAGAAAAGTGGCGTTGGAATATTGATCAAAGAGGAGGAGATTCCCTTGAAAGATGCCGTTCGGGCAGCCTCGGAGATGCTTGGAATCGATCCTTTAGAGGTGGCGAATGAAGGCAAAGCTATAATCGGCGTAAATCCAGCTAATGCCAATCTCATTCTAGAGACCATCCAAAAGACAAAATATGGGAAAGAAGCGAGGATAATAGGGGAAGTCATTGGAGAACACAAGGGAAAGGTCGTCTTAGAAACAGGACTAGGTGGAAAGAGATACGTTGAAACGCCTCTGGGGGAACCAATTCCAAGGGTCTGCTAGGTGAAATCTTGCGAACCATCATCTTATGCTGTGGAAATCCCTTATCGGGTGATGATGGCTTTGGGATTTGCGTTTTAGAGGAGCTTAAAAAGAAAGAGCTGCCCACCCATGTGGAGCTGATAGATGCTGGTACTGGCGGTCTTGATATCCTCAGCTTCATGGAAAATGTTGATAAGGCGATCATCATCGATGCCGTGACTTCTGGCAAAGAGGTTGGGATGATACATAGGTTCACTTGCAAAGATCTTCCAGATCCTGCTTCGATGCACTTCTCCTTGCACGAGCTTGGCTTAGTCGATGTGCTAAAGATCGGAGAAAAGGTCATGCCGATGCCAGATGACATCATCATCATTGGGGTTGAAGTTGAGAGGACAAATCAGCTCACCATTGAATTGACGCCGAAAGTGAACGAAGCGGTGCCAAAAGTGGTGGAAATGGTATTGGATGAGCTAGCTATCGAATAACCTCGGAAGAACGGTCTCCTTTACATCCTCTGGAGAGGTATCCTCTAGCATCCTAACGGTCAAATCCTCAAGCATGATCTCAACAGCCATCCTTAGTGCACGATCCTCGACCAAGAGTATCCGATGGCTAGGGGTTTCTATAGCCTTGGCAGTGAAGTAGAATGGCAGGCTCAATGCAGAGGAGAGTTGGAGGCATTTATAGATGGATCGTGGAGAGGCGTGTATGAGCCTGCTCTCTTCCACATATTCTTCTGCGAAGATTTTGGTCGCTGACGTGACGTCCCTTATCTGCTCCTCTAAGAACTGGACTTTCGATGGCTTGTAATCCTTGATCAGTCCGGTGTTTATCGAGTAGAGCAGAGTTGCATGGTCTCTTATCTGATCAGGAGTGATCTTCATTTCCTTGCGCATACCCAGTGCATGTTTTTCGATGGAATCGATGATATCCAAGAATCGTTGTTTTGTCATCTTATGAAGTCTGCAGAAACATCTGTCCTCTATGGCGTTGAAGTTCGGATCAGGAACGGTCAATCTATACCCCTTCTTCTTTACCTTGACGTTGTAGTTCGCATTAAAGAAGGAGGTGAAAACATAAGGGCCGATGGTTTCGCGAGCGGACTCATACTTCAGGGGTTTTTGCTCCATCGCTAACTTCAGTCTCTCAACCATTCCTCTCTCATGAAAGAACCAGTCGTTGAACTCTGGGACGAGGAACACCATCCTCTTCCCCTCATAGTACTGCCCCATGTGAAGAAACATGTAAGGGGTTATGCCTCCGCAGTACCTATATCTTCCGGGAATCCCATGAGGCTCCAAGCCCAGTTTCTCGTTTCCCATGACGAAATCGATGCTCGAATACGTCTTCCCAGTTCCAACATCACCGAAGTATGCTAGATGAAAGCCCGTAGTAGTCAACCTCTCACCATTCGGCTTCAGCACCTCTACGTCTGCAATCCCGAAAAGCTGAGCCCACGACAATAAAACATCTACAGATGCTATTCCTCCGTATTCCTCAAAGTACTCACAGAGAGAATTAAGCTGCATGGATTTGGCGAAATCCTTGACCTCCTCCTCTCTGGAGATTAGGCCTTTTACATAGTTCATGAGAGAGACATCCATGTCCCTTGCAGTGTCTTTTTCGGTGAACGCTTTGATCTCCTCCCCCCTCCTCCTTACATGCTCCAGCAAGCTTTCAGCATTGGGGATGATGTATTTTGTGAAATAGTGCTTGTTACTCTCAACTGGGAAGACGACGACCCTGTACGAACTCATCCTCTCCTCAACAGACGTCAAGAACCAGTAATCGTGCGAATGGAGAAGACTTGCAACTGATTTTTTTATCAGTTCCTCATCAGAATAGGTTTTATCCGTCTCTATTATGATCTCATCTTGAGCTATCTTGCTGACATCCCTTATGATACGCCTCCCAATCGCCATCCTTGCTCCTCTAACCAAACGTCCCCACTCATTACGTCCAAAGTGGGACTCTCCTCGATCATCCCAGAAACTTCGCTTCGCCAGATCCTCTACAGTGAAAACTCCGATGCTGCTAAGCTCCTTTTCTTTTTTCGGTCCTATGCCAGGTATTTTCACAAGATCCAAGATGCCGCCCCAAAAGCCAACTTTCTTTCAATCCATATTTCACTCATAGCCAGATAAGACTTTTTGGTGAAACTTCACTTGATGTGAACGACCCTGACATTCATATCTTCAAGGGTTTGCGAGATAAATCGCCTGTGACAACTCCTTGGAGAACGTTCCACGCACATGATGGCTATGTTGCATTGCCTCGTAAGCTCTAAGAGATTTTTTATGCCCTCCTTATAGATATCCGTCTCCATGTATTTCTGATAACCTCCCTTGCGAAAGCCCCCCAGCTCTCTCATTGGAACATATCTTATACCCGATCTTGGCAGCTCAACCTCTAAGCGTTCTTTCTTGAACTCCGCTCGTTTGGAGATGGGAAAACGTCTAACGTCAACCACCATGTCTATGCCATGTTTCCTCAACAGCGAGACAAAGTCTTCCAACCTTCTGTTTCCGTATCCGATTGTATGGGCAGTCATAGGCTTTAGCTAGATGACCTCTCTAAATCCACCGTCTTTATACACAAGCCTGAGCGCACCAAACATGATTCCATCCACACCACCTCCAACAGGAGTAAAAATCACAGCTTTCCCCTTCGCATAGTCCATCTTTTCTATGATCCCCAATCCCAAGACTTCGCCGTTTGCATCAAGAAATCCGACGAGCTGACCCCTCTTACCTTTGCCAATGGAGTCGATCATCTTGAGCTGAGTTAAATTCAGAACGACTTTTTTCCCTCCTGCAAAGTACCTGTCATAAGCCCCCTCACGTAGAGACCTTCTTTGTGAGCGACTCCTAGCTTGCACGTATTCGGAAACAGTTAGGCGACGAACCACACTCATCTCAGAAAGTGGCTCTAAGAGGTGCTCCAGCTCATCACCTCGTTGTAAAGCAAGGATGAACTTAGGGCGAATTGCCTTTGCTTTGGCCCATTTTAGCTCTCTTGCATCAGAGGAAATCCAACCTGTCGAATCAACTATTACGATCTCTACACCTTTTTCTTTTGCGAGATCGACCATCCTCTTTGTCCCTTCGACGCATCTGTGAACATAACCATAGGGTGAGGTTTTACCGACGAAGTAAACTGCCTCTAGAGGAATGTCTGATAGTGTGGTCACCCTCTCATTGAGGATGCCCATACCGATTGTACATGGTGGCCCTATATCGCTCTGGCCAACATCGGCATCCACGACAGCTGTTCTATAGGAATCGTACGAGATGTTCGCAACATACGTCGCTAAGGTACTTTTTCCGACGTTCACTCCGCCGAGAATTAGAATTACGCAAGGTTTTGGAGACCCTATTATCTCCTCCACTGCAAGCTTCCAATCCGTGGGGATGGCTGATCTTTCTAGCAACTCAACCTTTGCACCCTTGCCCAGTTGAGCCTCTATCTCGGAATCAGCCTCCGCCTCAATGACGAACGGTCTACTCTTTGCTATAGTGAGGGTGTTGCCTTCTGAGAGCCCCTTACCAAGGATGGAGACTTCGCCTGCAGCAATCTCAATCTTTACTGGTCCCTCGACCAACAGTGATCGTCCTTTAACCAAATTGATGCGCATGACTTCTATCGCAACTCCACTATTTCCGCCCTCATTTCCTCTAGGAGTAATATTGCAACTGTCTTCTTTTCAGTGAGCCACCCACCACACTCGCCAGGGTTAATCATCTTATCTCTCATGTCCACCTTGTGTGTATGACCATATATCACGATATCATAGCATCTTGCCAATGCATCAACTATGTTTGGGTGGTGTGTTACAATTATTTTCTTCCCATTCAAAGCTATGTGGATCCTCGTGTATTTCTCCTATTCCTTTGAACGCATTTCTTAGTCCAAATTTTTCCCCATCATTATTTCCAAATATTCCGATGAGGTCGCATTTCAATTTTCTGAAGATCTTCGAAGTGAAGGGTGCTATGAAATCGCCAGCATGTATTACCATATCTATGTTCTCACCGTTGAAGACTTCCACGGCTTTTTCTATCGCACCTAGGTTATCATGGCTGTCAGATATTATTCCCAGTTTCATTTTTCCTCCCACCGTTCTTACTGGTCATATTTTAAAGTTAGAAGATTATTAAAATAGGGACTAAAAAAATTAGAACTCCAATCTTATATCTTCCTTTGTATGCTCCGGTGGGGATTTGAACCCCAGTCTTGGGAGTGAGAGTCCCAAATGATTGGCCGGACTACACTACCGGAGCAATCACTTGCTTAATGACAATTAAACTTTCGAGCAGAAATAATTTTTCGATACACCTATATATCTTGAGCTATAACTCCTATTGAGAGGGATGGGAGCCTTTTTGAAGAAACTGATCGACTTGGGAGTATTACCGATAAGAACGAGAAGTTCGAGAGGGTATAGACCACATCTATCGATCCTGTTTAGGTATGAGATGCAACATGTATTTGGAATCGATACCACGCCCCACGAAGATTCCCACACCCTTTTGATCACGCATGCGCACTCGGATCATTACGGTCGCTCAGCAATGCTCTCCCCAAAGTCCATAGCATCTGAAAAAACCGCTAAAGCGCTTGAGATCATATATGGACGAAGATTTGTCGGAACGACCTTTAAGGTCGAAGATTGCGTGGATGTAGACGGCGTTACGATTCGAACGCATCCGACTGGGCATACCATTGGCGCCACAGCTTTTTCTTGGGAAAATGAAGTTGGAACGCATATCCTAGCAACCGGAGACGTCAAGGATGCATCTCATCTTCCAAGATGCGATGTTCTCATTACGGAAGCAAACTATGGGGATCCATATGATCCGCAATGTAGGTTTGCGGACGACTTGGGTGCTCTCAAGGATGCGATTAAGGAGAACGTTGCATTCGGTGCATATTCATTTGGCAAGGCACAAAGGGCGGTCAAACTACTTCGGAGCCTGGGGTATAGGGACGAGATCGAGATGGATCATAGATCACTGGAGTTGACCAGAGAATTGATGGAGCATGTGGAGCCGCTGGCTGATCTAGGCGAAAATGGCAAAATGAGCATCGTTCCACCATGGGATTTACATCGCTTACCAAATCATCTGGATAAATTCGTCTTAACTGGACGGGATTGCTCACACCAACGAATCAAGATAAGCGATCATCTCGATTTCAATGGCTTGATGAAGATGGTGCACGATTGTAACCCAGAGGTTACGATCATCTATCATCCTCCTGGAGACCGGCCAGCAAAACTCGCTCAATACCTTAATGAGAATGGATTTACAGCTATTCCAATAGATGCAATCACGAATGTGATGATTCACTAGCAATTTTGTCTGCTTTTGTTGTACGATAAAAAACGTCCCAATCTAAAGTAGTGGAAACACACCCATCCTTATCCAACGGAATGGCTACAGCTGGTACACCGAATCTATGACATAGGTCCAGTCCGCCTTTCAGTTCTGAAATGCAACCAACACCCAAGATTGCCCCTGGTTTATATTTTACTATCATTCGCTTGATGAAACTCGATCCCGGGACGACGAAAACCATGTAACCTAAATGCTCTAAAATTTTTTTCGTTCCCCCGATGTTACACTGACCGCAGTTGATGCATTGGATACCCTCGGGAGAGAGCTTTGCTGGGCAGTCCACTGAGCGAAGACACTGGGGCAAAAATATCGCCTTCTTGTCAAAAGGAAGGCTCTCAAATCTTTTCAACGAGATCTTGTTTCTTAACCGAATGACCACATTGTCTACTATCGAATCATCAATCTCGAACAATCGGAAGAGTGCCTTGACCAATCCCTCCAAAACCAATGTGCCAGAGAGCACTACGTTTGGGAAAGGAAACTTACCAGTCCTGAATGAATATATCACAAAGATCGCGATGAATACGGTCATGACTACGATTATGAGGAAGAAATAGACGATGATCTGTCCGATCACTAAGTAAAATGACTCGAACATGCATATCATTATAAGCAAACCATAACTTAAAATACCACTGCTTGGATAGGTCTTTGCACGAACAGGGGGGAAGTGAATACATAAGATCGTTACCAAAAAAGAGCTAGCTCCCACCATTAAATTATTTGAGGTTGTCGCTCCACTGGTTGCCAAGAAAGCTAAGCCAGGACAATTTATAATCTTGCGAATAGACGAAAAAGGAGAGAGGATACCATTGACCATTGCTGATTTTGATGCCCAAAAAGGGACGGTAACCATCATATTTCAAGAAGTTGGCAAGACCACCAAACAATTGGGGTGTCTAAGCGAGGGGGACTATATCTCAGATTTTATAGGCCCGTTGGGAAATCCAACTGAGATCAAGAGATATGGGAGAGTTGTCTGTATTGGTGGGGGAGTTGGCGTAGCGCCCATCTATCTTAAGGTTAGGGCATTACGAGAAGCGGGAAACGAGGTCATATCCATCATCGGAGCCAGAACCAAGGAATTGTTGATCTTAGAGGAAGAATTGCAAGAAATAAGCGATGAATTTTACATCACGACGGATGACGGCTCCAAAGGACATCACGGTTTCGTCACCGATGTCTTACAAAAGCTAATAGATGAGCGAAAAAACATCGATCTGGTGGCAACTGCTGGACCGGCCATAATGATGAAGGTAGTAGCCAATGTAACTAGAAAACACAACATAAGGACTATAGCGAGCCTAAACCCAATTATGGTGGATGGGACGGGGATGTGCGGTTCTTGTAGGGTGAGGGTTGACGGCAAGACGAAATTTACCTGTGTAGATGGACCAGAATTTGACGCCCATAAGGTTGACTTTGATCATTTGATGACCAGACTGCAAAGGTATCTAAAAGAGGAAAAGTTGGCATTGGAGAGGTGGGGGTAAAGATGGCGCTGAGACAACCAATGCCAGAACAAGATCCCAAGAAGAGAATTCACAATTTTGATGAGGTGGCTCTGGGTTACAGCGCTGAGCAAGCTGTCTCTGAAGCGGAAAGATGTTTGCAGTGCGCTGAGCCAGGATGCGAGCAAGGATGCCCCGTGGAAGTGGACATACCTGAATTTATCGAGCGTATCAAAGAGGGCAATTTTGGTGATGCCATTAAGGTAGTGAGAAAGAAAAACCATCTGCCAGCGATTTGTGGACGCGTTTGCCCGTACGAGGATCAATGTGAGAAGTTCTGCGTGCTAGGTAAGAAAGAGGAGCCAGTGGCCATTGGGAGACTTGAAAGGTTCGTTGCTGACTACGAGCGGCGAAAGGGGTTTAAAATTCCAAGTAAGCCAGAGGCGACTGGCAAAAAAGTGGCAGTTGTAGGCTCCGGTCCAGCAGGAGTGACCGTTTCTGCGGAGTTAGCCAAGCTTGGGCATGAGGTGATCGTATTTGAGGCTCTTCATGCTCCTGGCGGAGTGCTCATGTATGGGATCCCAGAATTTAGGTTGCCGAAGGAAATAGTGGAGGCGGAGATCAGTTACATCAAAAAATTGGGAGTTTCCATTAAAACTGGCATAGTTATAGGAAAAACGATCAGCGTCGATGAGCTTCTAGAAGAATTCGACGCGGCATTCATAGGAACGGGCGCGGGCTTACCGCGCTGGATGAACATACCTGGCGAGGACCTATGCGGAGTTTACTCCGCAAACGAGTTTTTAACCAGAATTAATTTAATGAGAGCATATTTGTTCCCAGAGTACGACACGCCCGTCAGAAAAGGAAAGAAAGTGGCAGTGATCGGAGGGGGCAATGTAGCCATGGACTCCGCTAGAGCAGCGCTACGACTGGGTGCAAAAGATGTGTTCATCGTGTACAGAAGATCGGAAAAGGAGATGCCCGCTAGGCAGGAGGAAATAGAGCACGCCAAGGAGGAAGGAGTCAAGCTCAAGTTGCTCACTCTCCCGACGAAAATCTTGGGCGACGAGAAAGGTTGGGTGGAAAAAATGGAATGTGTTCGGATGGAGCTGGGAGAGCCGGATGAATCCGGGCGCAGAATACCCATTGCAATAAAAAATTCTGAGTTCACGATGAACGTTGATACTGTGATAATAGCCATCGGACAAAGTCCAAATCCCCTGATATCAAGAATGACTGAAGAGTTGCAAGTCGCTGAGCAAGGCACCATCGTGGTCGATGGAAATAGCATGACGTCCAAAGAAGGGGTATTTGCTGGCGGGGATATAGTTTCTGGTGCGGCTACGGTGATCGAGTCCATGGGGGCGGGAAAGAGAGCTGCTAGAGCGATTCACGAGTATATCTCGCGATGATGGATATTTACAACAAACTTCTGGAGTTATTAGGCGAACAAAAATGGTGGCCTGCGAAAACTCCTTTTGAGGTCGTGGTTGGCGCCGTGCTAACACAGCGGACGAAATGGGAGAATGTAGCAAAGGCAATTCGTGAACTTGAAAAGAACGATTTGCTGGAGCCCAAGATGCTATCTAAAGTAGAGAGAAGCAAATTGGAATCGCTGATTAAGGGCACTGGATTCTACAAGCAAAAGGCTGAGCGACTCCAAATTGTTTCACGATATTTTGCTGAAAACGACATGAGGTCGCTCTCTGAGAAGCCCATTGAGGCTTTACGGAGGGAGTTGCTCTCACTAAAGGGCATCGGAAAGGAGACAGCAGACAGCATCATTCTCTATGCATTGAACAAGCCGAAATTTGTTGTGGATGCATACACCGTTCGCATTTGCAAGTGCTTAGGCATATCTGGAGAATATGATCAATTGCAGGAACGGTTTGAAAACGAGTTGCCTCTAAACGTAATGCTCTTCAAAGAGCTCCATGCTCTGATGGTCAAATATGGAAAAGAATTTTGTAATCAGAACAGATGTGATGAATGTGTCCTTGACGTCAAAAAGTAATTTCAAAATTTTATTCTTCAATCCTTTCCAACAGTTCCATGAACTCCAAATATCGCTCGTGTCCAATCCTCCAGCCCTTTTTAACCATTTCATCTACTTTGTTTTTTGCCTCTTTCCTGCTCAATTTTCCTTTTTTAACCATTGAGAAAATAAGGTAGAAGGTCCCATGAGTTTTAATACCAAGAATGTCTCCGACCTCTCTTGCTATACTCTCATCAAAGATGGCGATGGCGCCCTTAGCACTTGCCAATGCTAAGACGTCAATTTCTCCAGGGTGCAGCTCTGCGCTTAATCCTTCAAACTTTCTTTTGAACTCGTTGCCCGCATCTACAACACTTAGGATTTTATCCTTGACCAATTCATCTACGACAAATGCGTCAGCATCTCCCCTTTTCTTTCCTTCTGTAACCATTTCTTCGAAAACAGTTTTTGGAATCAGTATCTCTCCAGAAAGTTCCCTAAAAATCCAAGAAAGACCGACTTTACTCAGATAGATCAATGGAGTGGAATCAAAAACCAAGATCATGTCGTTGCTGCCTCAAAATCCTTTTTTAGATCTTCAGAGGAGATATGCAGTAATATGTTTCTTTCTTTAATCAACTCAAGCATCTCTCTGACAGAGATTTCAGCGATTTCAGCAGCTTTACCGACGGAAATTTTGTTCTTGGTGAACAGGTCAAGAGCATGTTCCTTTAGTTTCTCTTGTATGCCGATATCGAGCAGTTCCCTCACCAAGGATGATCTTTCCATGTGTCTGATCTTGGCTAAGTTCTCTAACTTTTTTGTCATCTCTTTTGTTGGTCTAATCGATATTACTTCCATGTATACAAACTCGTTTTTAGTATACTTAAAACTTTTGGTGTTGACCAAAAAAACATAATGGATGGAGAGCATATCTAGACAGGCGAGAAAATATGGTGAACAAAAATCAGTTCGTCAAGGATCTGAGAGTTGGAGACAACGTGGATAGCGTCTTCGCGGTCAAGTACAAAAAGCCGCCAAAGGAGTATACATCTGGGTTTTGGTTTGAGTTCAGGGTTAGTGACAAGAGTGGTGAGATCACGGCAAAATACTGGGGAGATAGAGATGAGGAGAGAGTAAAGGAAATCTATGAAGGATTCCACACGAACGATGTCATCCATATGACTGGCAGGGTGAGTGAATTCAGGGACAAACTAGAGATAGCACTAGACACGACGAGCGTCATAAGGAGATGTGCACCATCTGAGTATGATATGGGTGATTTTGTAGCGAAAACGAGCAAAGACATAGATCAGATGATGCGGGAACTTCTGGAAATCGCCGATTTTGTGAAGAATTCCCACCTAAGGTCCCTTCTCCGTTCCTTTTTCGATGATAAGGAATTCGTCGAGAAATTCAAGAGTTGTCCTGGATCAATGCATCGTCATCAGAACTACATCGGTGGGTTGCTCGAACACACGCTGAACGTGGTCAAACTCTGTAACACAATGTATATACTTCACCCCTCATTGGACAGGGACTTGCTTTTGACGGGCGCAATGCTCCATGACATAGGGAAGGTGGGGGAGTATGTCGTAACGACAAGCATAGATGTATCCGAGGAGGGAATGCTGAGGGGCCATCTGATCATAGGGGAGCAGATGGTGTTGGACAGGATAGGAAGGCTTGCGAATTTCCCTGAGACCCTCAGAATGAAGTTGGCGCACATCATCCTAAGCCATCATGGATATAATGAATACGGATCGCCAAAGAAACCGCAATTTCCAGAAGCTCTGGCAATCTACTATGCAGATGAATGTGATGCGAAGGTAGATTATTGCCTCCGTCTTAAGAAGGAGGCGGAGACAGAAGATCCATGGATATATACCAAGGATTTTGAACACATCTATCTTCGCTGACGGAGGCAGAATGGAGCGTATCGTATCTGATGACATAGGAAGCTTTCCACTTCCCAAAGGGGTGACAAGACAAGACATAGAGAGGATGATAGCCAACGATCCAGACCAGTATGAGCGATTGGTGCAAGAGGTCATGCGAATGAAAATGCTATCTGGAGTGGACGTGCTCACCTATCCACAACTACAAGACATGATCTCTCAGTTTCTGGGTCCCATAACAGATCCAAAGAACTGGGGCGATGAGCCTCTGGTGATTAAAGAGAGCAAAGCGAGGATTCATGAGCTTAGTGCTATAGAGCGTGTTGCAAAGGAATATCATGATTCATCGGGTGAAGCGTTGAGGATAAGGGTCTGCATCACAGGTCCAATCGAGCTACACATCAGGGGCTATGGGCATGTAATCCATGCTGACGTGTTGGGGAGTTTGACAAAAAGTTTGTCCAAGTTCGTGAAAAATGGGATTCTGAGGAAAAAACATCTTGAAACACGGGCGATATGTATCGATGAGCCGAGTCTCGGAGTTGACCCCCAATTGATCATAGAGGAGGATGAATTGCTGATGGCACTAGAGCACGTGTCCAATCCAGCGAAAGGACTGGACATGCAAATCCATCTTCACTCTCCATTGGAGGCTGAAAAAATCTACGAAGTGGAGGGCATAAACATCATTGGCGTGGAGTCTGCATCCACACCAAGCAATCTGGATGTGATATCAAAAGGCGATCTGGACAAATATGATAAGTTTTTGCGTGTTGGCATTGCTAGAACGGACATCGATGCTATGGCAGCTGAATATAGGGATGCGACTGGAATTGATATATGGAGAGATGAGCGTAAAGCGTGCCAGATGATCGACGAAATTGAAAGTCCAAAGATCATAACGAGGAGGCTCGAAAACGCATCTAAGAAATTTGGGAACAGGATAAAATATGCTGGTCCAGATTGTGGCCTGGGCGGATTAATGCATCAAGAGCTCGCGCTAAAATTACTCAAAAACGTCGCCATGGGAATCTCACGATTCAGCGGTGTGTGATATGCAAATAGGTGTGATCGGGAGCGAGGTTTGCCCTGAGAAATTTAGAGATGTTGCAGAAGAGGTTGGGCGAAGGATAGCAGAGAATGGAGCCATCCTGATCTGTGGGGGGCTTGGGGGCGTGATGGAATCCGCCGCACGAGGAGCAAAAAAGGCTGGCGGCACGACGATTGGCATTTTACCAGGATTTGATCGATATGAAGCTAACAAGTACATTGACATAGCGATCGTGACCGGGATGAGTCACGCCAGGAACGTCATCGTCGTTCGATCCTCTGATGCCCTTATAGCAGTGGCAGGTAGTTATGGCACGTTATCGGAAATTGCGCTGGGGCTGAAGATGAAAAAGCCGGTCATAGTCGTAAAAGGCTGCCCTTGGGAGATAAAAGGAGTCATCGTCGCTGAAGATGCAGAAGATGCAGTAAAACTTGCCATTGAAAATATAAAGAGCTCACAGCAACGCTTGGATCCATCTGCCTAAAGGAATACAACGCTCTGGCACACACTCCATGGTACAACCACTGCATGGGGAAAACATGCCATCTGCCATCATCAACTTGAATTTTGCATCTTGAGTTCTCCTGAAATCCTTTACTGATCTGCCACCTGCTTGGATGATTCTCTCAATAGTTCTCGGGCTAAGTCCCCTCTCCTCCGCCAACTCTTCTATTGATCTGTCCTTAAGTAAATCAAAAGAAAACCACTTCGGGACTTTTCTAGCCTTCGTGACCTTCGATCTTTTTTTCCTGATGCTTGCCCACGACCTGTCTGGGAACAATTTTAGCAATTCGTCTTTTGATGATGAAATATGCTTCCTAAGCAGGTTGATTTCATCTTCAGTCCAGCATTTCATATCATCTCACTCGTTGACAGGATTTATGAGAATGATGTTATTTCCACGTACCACCACTGAGCCTAGCGCTCTTGCTCTCTCCCCGTCGATGATCTCGGTCGTATTCACCAGATGAAGGTTCAGATAGTCGTCCACACTTTCTAATATGCCCTCAAGAGTGCATTTTTCGCCTTTCATCTCAACCTGAACTTTTGAGCCGATTAAGCCTTGAACCTTCTCATTCGGGAACAAAATAAATCCTCTACACGTTAGGTGCCCTTAGTACCTATAAATTTTCCGCTACACGTTCAGATTCATTTTTTCTCAAAGGAGTTTTCAGCTCCACAGTCACACTTTCTAGGCTTACATCTGCTCTCTCTTTCTGCTCCACACTCCTTACATTTCCAAACTGCCATGATATCACATAGCCCGGTGCGGATTCGAACCGCAGTCACAAGGTCCAGAGCCTTGGATGATTGACCACTACACTACCGGGCTGCCATCGTATTCTCCATCGATATGTATTAACCGTTTTGCGGATAAAAGAAGTTTGCGATAGCAAATCTATTTTTTAATTCCATGATAAATGGAGACGATAACACAAGAAATCGGATAAAGGATAAGAGTGAATATCAATACATTTACAATGACATCCGAGATTTGTATCATAAGACTTCTAGTGAGGAAAATCTCTCGATAATATTCGGGGTTAAGAAAACTGCTGCAACTAGAATTACGGATAGCATCAAGCTTAAAATCAATTTTTCCTTTGTCGGTTTTATGAAGTTTGGTAATGCCATATTTGAATTGGATTGTTACATCTTTAAAAATCTTTGCAAAAGGCGAGCTCCCGAATTTCTGCTAACATATGAATAAGCCGATGCTTGTAGAGAACCCTTACTTTTATCTCTATAAAGGCGAATTCCAATTAACATGATCATAACCGAGCCGAAACCATTTGAGGACATCCTTGAGATGCTTGCTGATGTGGATGAAGTAAGCATCATAGGATGTGGTCGGTGCGCTGCAGCAAGCCTAACAGGCGGAGAGAAGCAAGTTCTCCAGATGGCGGACAAACTACGAGCTCATGGAAAGACCATCGTTGCAGAAATAGTGTCTGACCCCGCCATCTGCTACTTGCCAAGATCGAAAGAAGTGATAGAGAGACTCCCCAAGAATGGAGCAGTATTGGTTCTAGCATGTGGTGCTGGGGCGCAATCGATCTTAGAGGTCAATCCCGAGCTGCTGATTTTTCCTGGCACGAACAGTCGCTTTCTTGGAATGACCGCACAGGTAGGAGAGTATCATGAGAAATGTACTTTGTGTGGAGACTGCCTGCTACACCTAACTGGGGGAATCTGCCCTTTGACCAGATGCCCCAAAAACGTGCTCAACGGCCCATGTGGCGACTGCGTAGACGGAAAATGTGGTATCAGCTCATCGCCGTTCATCAAGGAGGAGATCGACTGCGTCTGGGCACTGATCTATGATCGATTGAAAAAGATCGGCAAAACGGAAATCCTGAGCCAAACCTTACCAAGTAGGAATTGGGCAGCAAAGACATATAAGCCCCAGAGCATTGAGTTGAGCGAAGAGGAAATCAAACAGAGAGGGAGATAAGATTGGGAAGGCTAAGCGAGAAGCTTGAGAACAACGAGTTCGTCGTCACAGCAGAGATAACGCCACCGAAAGGCATAGATATCGGTCGGACCAGAAACGTTGCGATGCAGCTTAAAGAGTACATCGATGCTGCCAATGCCACTGATAATCAAAGGGGCATCGTGAGAATGTCATCAATGGCAACCTGCCACATCTTGGCCGAGGTTGGCGTTGAACCCATCATGCAGATCGCATGCACCCACCGGAACAGAATTGCAATCCAATCTTGTGTGTTGGGTGCACACGCACTCAATATACCAAATCTTTTGATCGTAACAGGCGATCACGTCTTACTAGGGGACAACCCGGAAGCAAAGGCAGTTTACGACGTAGATTCCATCCAAGCCATCCAGCTAGTGAAGCACATGTGCGACGGCTATGATTCCGCTGGAAATGAGCTGCATCCACCACCAAGAATATACGTTGGGGCGACGGCAAATCCCCTAGCAGATCCACTCGAGCTTCAAGCGTTAAGAGTTGAGAAGAAAGTGGAAGCAGGGGCGAAGTTCATACAGACCCAAGTGGTCTTTGATGTCTCCCAGCTCATAGAACTTCTCGATCTAGTAGAAGTTCCAGTCCACTGGCTCGCTGGAATAATGCCGCTAAGATCTGCTAAAAGCGCTCGCTTCATAAACAAGCGCATACCTGGGATAGAAGTGCCCGATCACATTATAACTAGGTTAGAAGGGGCGAAAAAACCTGCTGAAGAGGGAGTGCAAATAGCTATAGAACTATGCCAGGAGCTTAAAAACATCAAAAAGATCTCTGGAATCCATATAATGACCATAGCATGGGAAGAGTCCGTACCTTTGATAATTCAAGGTGCCAATCTTCGCTGAAAGACGTTCATGTACATGCACTCTTCTGGTGACAAGTTCATCTCTTGTTGTGGTTCTTCCGTAAATTCAATTGGGGCGCCCCTTATGAGCACCATTGGACTTTGTTCATCGGCTTCCCCCATGAGGAGTTGCGCTGCAGAAACCAGATCATCAGCTATTGCCCTGAACGTCACCTGTAATTTCCTCCCGAACAGATCCCTTCTGCCCCTGACGTCTTCCACAGGCTCTATGCCCGCAGCTGCAAGTGCGACGCCGATTACACCTCTTTTAAGCGGAATGGCTCTACTGTCACCTATGATTATCCCTATCTTCTTTCCAGCTTTCTTTTCGACGTCCTTTCTTATCCTCTCCGCTGCTTTATGAGGCTCCTTTGGCAGTAGTACAACATAGCCATCTGGGGCATTGGAGGAGTCCACACCTGCATTGGCAACGAACCATCCATCCTTCTGGGTTAACAACACCTTTTTCACGCCACCATATACCTCGTCAGCCTCTTGGAGAATGACCTCCACAATCCTAGGATCAAGATCATATTTTTTAGCCATTCTCCTGGCCTCATCAGAGGGATTCACTTGATCTAATTTTTGTAATCTCCCTTGAGAAGTGGCAACTACGCTTTCTGCGATCACTATGACATCTCCATCCTCTAAGCGCAGCTTTTCCCTCTCCAATACCTTCACCATCACTTCAGCAAGATCATCTCCAGGCCGAATCAGAGGTGTCTTGAGGGGATATAATGTCATCTGTTTCAAGCATTTCACCTATAAAGATATTTTACGTCCTGCTCCTTCGCAAGTGTCTCTCTGAGCAAGTTGCTTATCACGGGCAAATTGAGCGATTGCGTCTTTAGCTTCTTTATCAAACTGTTGATTTGTAATATCGTACCAATGATGAGCACATCTGCCCTTTTTACCTCACCAGATATCGTCCCCATAGGTATGGCTGCATCCCCCCCTCTAGCGAGCATTTCCTGTTTTATGATCAGAGCCTCCGATGCTGTTACATTTTTGATGAGCATGACCCTGGACACCGTCTTTTCTTTCATTATCCTTGTGCCCGTCTCCGTCACATCGATGGAACGCATCAGCTCGACCGAATCCTCGGGATTTTTGAGGTAATCGATCGTGATGACCTGATGGTCTCCCTTTTCCGTTATGATTTGCCTCCCTCGTATGGCTTCTGCCATTCTAATTACGTCTTTTGTCTCCTTTACATCATGTGTCCTCACTATATGCGCTCCTTTGTGTACAGCGATGGCCGTGCATGCTAAAGTGCCCGCTAACCGGTCAGAAGGATCTGGTATGCCTAAGACGTCACCGATAAAGGATTTGCGTGATATGGCGACTAAGATGGGTTTTCCAAGCACTCGAAGTCGCTCAAGACCACTTATGATAGCTAGGTTGTACTCGTACGTCTTTTCTTTTACCCATCTGCCGATGCCAGGGTCGATGATGATCTTGCTTATTCCCTTGCCCTCAGCCAATGCGATGCTATCGACCAAAGATGCCTTGATCTCCGGAAAGGTAAGGCAATCCCCTGGCTTTTCCTTGGACGCCATCAATATCGCTATCGCCTTAAAATCAGATATGACATCCACCATGCGAGGATCCGTTTTTAACCCACTGACATCGTTTGTGATACATGCACCCATGTCCAACGCCTCCTCAGCTATCTCTGAGTATTGGGTATCCACAGATATGGGCACACCGACGCCTAGAACATCTTTTAAGACAGGTAATAGTCGTTCTTTCTCCTCTTGCACTGAAATCTGTCTCACGCCAGGGGCAGTAGATCGAGCACCGACATCTATCATATCAGCACCCTCCTCGACCATGATGGAAGCTCTCTCGACTACTTTGTCTCCGCTGGCTACGGAACCCTTGTAAAAGGACTCCTCGCTCAGGTTTATCACGCCCATGATCCTTGTGGGGCATGGATCACCTATCCTCATGCCGACAATTTCATCCATCATGCCAAATCCTCAGTGTCTAAAGTGTCGTATTCCAGTGAACACCATTGCAATGCCGTGCTCGTTTGCCGCGCGAATCACTTCCTCATCTCTAATGGACCCCCCGGGCTGGATGATAGCTGTAATGCCTGCCCTGGCTGCCACATCTATTGCATCCCTGAATGGGAAGAAGGCATCCGATGCCATGCAACTCCCCTTTGCCATTTTTCCTGCTTTTTTTACCGCTATCTCGACGGCATCAACTCTGCTCATCTGCCCTGCACCCACGCCGACGGTCTGCTCATTCTTGGCGAGCACGATTGCGTTGGATTTCACATGCTTAACGACTTTCCAGCTGAACAACAGCGTTTTCATCTCCTCCTCACTTGGCTTTTGCTCCGTTACGATCTTCAAATCACCTACATCCATCACATCTCGATCTTGAACTAAGAGCCCACCAACGACTTTTTTTACGTCCTTCTCGGTAGTTTTGTTAAGATCGCCCACTTCTAGTAGTCGCAAATTCTTTTTTTGCTTCAATATCTTCAGAGCATCTGCGCTATAATTAGGAGCGATTACCGCTTCAACAAAAGTCGATGTGATCTCTTTCGCAGTCCCAAGATCGCATTCTCTGTTCAATGCAACAATGCTCCCAAAGGCCGACATAGGATCTGATGCATGCGCTTTCTTGTACGCTTGCGCAACATTTTCACCGCAGGCGGCGCCACATGGATTGGTGTGTTTGACTATCGCGACTGCAGGTCTTTCGAATTCCTTCACGATCTCTAGGGCAGCATCTAAATCAACGATGTTGTTAAACGACAGCATCTTTCCATGGAGCTGGGTTGCGTTGGCCACACATGCCCCTTTGAACTCAAGGTCCCGGTAGAAGGCTGCTTTTTGATGCGGGTTCTCCCCATACCTTAAATCTTGAATTTTCTCAAACGTCAAGCTTAGGCGTCTTTTCATCTCTTGATCTCCACCCTTCGTCCCCTTACTCTTAGCTTTCCCTCTGCAAAAAGCCTAATTGCCTCTATGTAAAGCCTTCTCTCTTCCATGAGGATCCTCTTGCGCAATGATTCAACGGTATCATCATCTCTCACAGGCACAGCGCTCTGCAAAATTATCGGTCCGGAGTCGACGTTCTCATCCGCAAAGTGAATCGTACACCCAGATATCTTCACGCCATAATCCAATGCCTGCTGCCACGCGTTCAAGCCCGGAAAACTTGGAAGTAGCGCAGGGTGAACGTTCATGATCTTATTTCTATACGCAGAGATAACTCTAGGACTCAAGATCCTCATGTAGCCATCCATCACGACCAAATCCACAGAGTTCTCCTTCAAGCAAGAGATCAATTCATCATCATATTCCTCGCCGCTCTTTCCATCTGGAGATATTATCATGTTCCTGATGTTGTGCTCCTTTGCCATATCCAAAATAGGCGCATTTGGACCGTCACAGATGACCACTGCTATGTTCACGTTTAGCTCACCCCTCTTAACGTGCTCTATGATGGATGCTAAATTCCCTCCCCAGCTTGAGACCGACGCAAGCACGCCTATATTTGTCCTTCGCACGATATCACCCTCTGTGAAGAGGACGTATGACTCGACTCTCGGTTATGATGATGTCTGCAGACACGTCATGATGCTCATTTGGTATCTCATCCAAGACCTGGGATTCATAAGCCAGCGCTACTATAATTGCATCATCTCTCACGGAGGGCAAAAATCGATCATAGAATCCCAGACCATAGCCAAGACGATTTCCGCTAGGGTCGAATGCGACGCCTGGAACGACGATCAAATCTATTTCACCTACAGAAACGAGCTTTGGATTCTTTGGCTCGGGAACGCCAAAAGCACCCAGCGTCAGCTCATCGAAACCAAGCAACTCAGATGCAACGAGCCTCCTTTCATCTAGCTTCGTGACCGGAACTACGACCCTCTTTCCCTTCCCCATAGCCTTTTTTATCATCACCCTTGTATGGACTTCGCTCCCCTTCGAGATGTAGAACATGACCGTTTTAGCTTTGGCAAACTCCTCCAAGGCAAGAAGCTTTTTTTCGATCTGCAAACTTTTGCGTAGTATTTCTTCACCGGGCTGTGCATCCCTTATTGCAAGAATCTTATTTTTGATGTCCCTCTTCATTTTATCCTCTTGCCCTCTTCGCTGCAATTAAAGTATTCCTCATCAACATGGCTACGGTCATGGGCCCAACGCCGCCAGGCACGGGCGTGATAGCCGAAGCTTTTCCCTTGACATCCTCAAAATCTACGTCACCGCAAAGTTTCCCCTCAACCCTGTTAATCCCAACGTCGATAATCACTGTGCCATCTTTTATCATCTCTTTTGTGATGAACTTAGCCCTGCCAACTGCCACCACCAATACGTCTGCTTGCTTGGTGTGTTCTCCAAGCTCCTTCGTTTTTGAGTGACAAATTGTGACAGTCGCATCTCTATTCAGAAACATCGCCGCAATTGGGCGACCGACGATCTTGCTTCGACCGACAACGACGGCATGCTTTCCTTTCAGATCCACGCCGATCTTTTCTAGCATGAGCATTATCCCGGAGGGTGTACAAGGCGATAGATTTTCGTTACCAATGAATAGATTACCTAAGTTAATAGGGTGAAATCCATCGACATCCTTTTTTGGCGAAACCATTTCTAAGATGAGATCTTCATCCAAATGTGGTGGTAAAGGCAGCTGGACCAAGATGCCATGAACCCTCTCATCATCGTTTAACTCCTGAATTCGTTTGATCACTTCCTCTTGCTTCACCCTTTCTGGAAAAATATGCTCCTCATAGCGTATTCCTATTCCTTCGCACGCTCGTTTTTTCATCGAAAGATAAATCTTTGATGCAGGGTCTTCGCCGACCAAGATCGTAGCTAAACCGGGAATTATGTCGTACCTCTCTCTCAGCTTTTCAACCTCTCTTGCAACTCCCTCCTGGATTTCGTCAGCAATCTTACGTCCATCGATGATCATAATTCATACCTAATAAAGTGGAAATTGCTTACACATTTCCTCTACTTCTTTTTTGACCTTTCGGCGTATCATCTCGTTATCAATGTCTGATAGCACTGTACTGATCATGTCCGCTATTTTTCTCATCTCATCCTCTTTCATACCCCTTGTCGTCACTGCAGGCGTGCCTATCCGTATACCAGAAGTGATGAACGGACTTTTGGGATCAAATGGGATGGTGTTCTTGTTCACGATGATGTTAACCGTGCTCAAGGCATCTTCAGCCTCTTTACCTGTTATCCCATTGCTGGTCAGATCTACCAGCACCAGATGAGTATCAGTTCCGCCTGAGACCAAATCAAATCCATTGTTCATCAGCTCATCAGCCAATGCCTTTGCATTCTTGACGATCTGTTTTTGGTAGTCTACGAACTCTGAATTCATCGCCTCTTTGAACGTCACAGCTTTGGCAGCGATGGAATGCATCAACGGACCACCTTGGATTCCTGGAAAAACCATCTTGTCTATTGCATTGGCATATTCTTTCTTGCAAAGAATGAAGCCACCGCGAGCGCCGCGCAAGGTCTTATGAGTGGTGCTCGTGACAAAATGCGCATATGGCACTGGACTCTGATGCAGTCCTGCCACAACCAATCCCGCGATATGAGCCATGTCAGCCATTAAGTACGCACCGATAGTATCAGCTATTTCTCTGAAGGCAGCAAAATCTATCTCCCTTGGGTATGCGCTAGCACCTACCACGATCATCTTGGGTTTGTGTCTTTTTGCGAGTTCTCCTACATCGTCATAGTTGATCATTTGCGTCTCCTTATCTACACCATAGGGGACGACGTTAAAGAACTTCCCTGAAAAGCTCGCAGGGCTTCCATGTGTTAGATGACCGCCATGCGATAACTCCATCCCCATGATGGTGTCGCCGACATTTAGCATGGCGAAGTAAACGGCCATGTTTGCTTGCGATCCGGAGTGCGGTTGGACATTCGCATGTTCAGCACCAAAAATCTTCTTAGCTCTCTCGATAGCCAAGTTCTCCACGACGTCCATGTATTCACAGCCACCATAGTATCGCCGCGATGGATAGCCTTCTGCATACTTGTTCGTCATGACGGAGCCTTGTGCCTCTAAAACTGCCTCGCTAACAAAGTTTTCAGCGGCGATCAACTCTAATCCAGACTTTTCCCTTTTCTTTTCCTGCATAATGGCTCTTGCCACTTCTGGATCAACGTCGCTTAGCATTGTCATTCACCTTACACTCATTCTTACCCTTATTACTTATCTCTTCTCACCGCATCTAATAATCGCTGGGCGCTAGAAGTGTTATCTCGTCTATCTCGCTTAACTTCACGTCATTGCTGATGAATATATCAACACCTTTCTGTAGAGCTGTTGCAAGATGGATTGCATCTAACGAGTCCAAATTATGTTTTTTGAATCGATCGGTGGCAACGAGCATTGTGGACATTGTGACTGAAACGAACTCAATTGGCAGTGCTAGAATCCCCCTAACTGCATTAACAGCGGTAGCAACGTCTTTCTCCCCTCTCACGACGTGAAGAACTTCAGCTAAACTAACCACGGATGTCACTGCTTCCAGTTTTCCATCCCTAATATCTGCCAAGATGTTTTTACAGTGCAACCCAAACGTTGGATGCTTTGTCATCGGATAGATAAAGATGTTGGTGTCGATATAGGCTCTCACTTGGCTTCCCTCGATGCACGTTCCATCATTTCTCTTCTAGCTTTGCGCACAAGCTCAACTGCCTCTTTCTTACTCGGAGCCAGTCCCCAGAGAAACTTTACTGGATCCTTGATTTTGGGCTTCACAAACATCACGATCTTATCGTCTTCTCGCGTAAACTGAACTTCATCTCCTCTCTTGATACCGATCTCCTTTCTGATATCCTTGGGAATGGTCACTTGATATTTCTCTGTCACCTTAGAAGACATAGCCATACCTATCACCTAATGCATACTTAGTATGCTCCCCATACTTAAGATTTCCCATCAAGAAAGTTGCATAAATCATGTGCCATGCTGCCTTTCCCACTCCTCTAATGGAATGCTGTATTTTTGCTCGATCTCCCTTCTAAAAGTCGGACCAGAGTTGTATGCGCAGAACGGTATGATCCTTCGTTTTGGATCGGGCGTGGCATAATGAATTACGCACCGCTTAACACGTTCTATGTCATAATTGTAAGAATCCTGGAAGTGCATTGCTCCGATGAACAGAGCATTTAAGTGAAATTCTCCCAATGACTTGTAGTCTTGTTTTTTCAATACCTGTCTAAGCGTTTTCCCGAGGTGCACGTTTTTTGGCTGTCTATCTTCATGGACGCAGCTGTTTATCGCTTTCAGACCTCTCATCATGG